>JAEEIK010000081.1 GCA_016281335.1 Lachnospiraceae bacterium
AAGGGGAATAATAGATAACTGCTTAAGTGACATATATGAGGAGTATTTCAAGGATCCGAGACCGGAGAAGATGCCAACGCTCAAAGATCTGTACAACGCGCTTTCCTCATATGAGCCTGAGTACATAGCAAACGCAGAGTACGCAGAGCTTATCAGGAGGAAAGCAGCACACCTTGCAAACAGCATGCTACTGCATGTCCACGGCACCCAGAACTATTTTAACAACAGGACAAACGTGGACAGCCATAACCGTATCATATGCTTTGACATAAGGGACTTAGGCACCGAGCTCAAGGACCTGGGAATGCTCATTGTACAGGATGCGGTATGGAACAGGGTATCAAGGAACAGGGAGAAAGGAGTATCCACAAGGTACTACTGTGACGAGTTCCACCTTCTCTTAAGGGACGGGCGTACTGCAGAGTACTGTGCTGAGATATGGAAGCGTTTCAGAAAATGGGGCGGGATACCTACGGGCATAACCCAGAACATGAACGACCTGTTACAGACAGAAAAGGTGCAGACGATTCTCAGTACCAGCCAGTTCATATATATCATGAAGCAGACGGAGAATGACAAGGTGCTCTTAAAGGAGAAACTGGGGCTTAACCCCGTTGAGCTTGACTATGTTTTCAATGCTGAATGCGGGAGCGGGCTCTTAGCATTTGGCAATAAGAAGATACCTTTCATGGATCGGTATCCTACGGATACTAAGTCATACAGGATAATGAGCACCAAGTTTGGTGAAAAGAAAGAGGCAAAAGATGGAAACGGATAATGACAGCAGCTTCAAGACCGGTGACGGTTTCGGTGAAGGCAGCACTGAAAAATCAAGGGACGGCCCCAAGGTTATAAGGAAAAAACCACGAAAGCAAAAGGGGGATATAAATGTCGAAGAGATCGAAGAAGAAGGACGAGTTCATGATGCCGGAATACGAGGGGGATCCGAAAGCGTATATGAAGATGGTATTCGCGAGGGCGACCTGCCTGTCACTAGGCATATCGATGGAAGAATACAACCTGCTGGAAGCGATCAGAGTGAAATGCTCCGAGATAGATTCGAGAGTCCAGAAAGAAGCGGACAGGATGAAGGAAGAACTCAAGGCTCCGCTGGTGAAAGCTTATTCCGAAGAAATGTGGAAAATAGTGGAGAGAAAGAACAAGACGGAAATCTGACAGACCGGGAAGCATCACTCAGGAAACAGGCAAGAAAGAATAAACAGAGAGAAAGGGCAGAGGAACTTAAGGGTGAAAAAGGAATAGATGACTTCCCGACAAGTTGTCGAGAAGCTGACCCCGAAGTAAATAAACCCGAGTCTTTATCTCAAGAAAAGCCAGTTACTGTTGATGCTCCCAAGCAGGAAACAGTAAACACAGAAGTTATAAAAAAGCCTGCAAGGAGAAGGCTTTTCGGAAACTGGGAAGCAGATGAGGAAAGTAGTACAAAAGAAACTGCAAGCGGCATATTTCCCATAAGGAATGATCTTAAACAGAAGGATGAGGGTTTAAAAGCTGTACATAAAGAAAATGAGATCATTAAACCCGATAATCCCATACCCGGAAAGAAACCTCAAGGAACAGATATTATCACAGGCTCACAGGTCCTTGATGAAGATGGGACAGAAGTTTTTACCCGAAGATCAAGGATCCGCAGCGCAGGGAATATCGCTGTGGGAACTGCGGCAGCAATAACACAGAAAGCAGGGAGCGTCTTATCAAAAGCAACTGGCGAGAAAGATGACAATGCTTCATCTGATGCGTTAAGGGCAGGCGAACAGGCCGGAACGAGCGTCACAAGGTTCGGCTTTAACAGGGTGGCGGGCTCGACAGATACATTCGGGGGCACTGCAAAGGAAACATCAAGCTATGTGGCTGAGAACTCTTTCGGAATGGGAAAGAAACCTCTCACAAAGGAACAGGCTAAAAAGGAAGCAAACAGAAAGAGGCTCAGCCGTAAAAGGCTGTTTCTTAGGAGAAAGGCGAAGAAGGCAGCCCAGGCAGGAAAGAAAGCAGCCGACGGAACAAAGAAAACGGTATCTATCGGTAAGTTCATAGGTGATACGGTATTCCATGGCTCAAAGGTAATGATAGGGATAATCGCATTCATTGTCCTTATCATAGTTTTCAGCGGCCAGACTGCGATGAGTGTTCTGCCGACTACTATTGAGTCAGCGACCATGGAAAAAGCAGCAAGCTACCAGAGTTCTCCTGCATGGCTGGATGCAGCCGACTTAAAGCTCTTATCAATGGAGCTGGGACTAAGAAGGCAGATAGACAATATCGAAGAGGATCATCCTGATTTTGAGGAATACTCCTATACATTAGGAGAGATAGGGCATGATCCTTTTACGTTAATAAACTATCTGTCGGCACAGTACGGAGTGATAGGTGACGAGGCCCTGGCTGAGATCGACAGCCTGTTTGAAGCCATGTACGAGCTGAAATTAACGGAAGTCGATGATGTGCGTAAAAGATGGGTACCCAAGCCAAAAGAAGAGGAAGAAGAGGACGAGGAAGAGGATGAAAATGAAGATGATGAAGAAGAGGAAGGAGATGAAAGCGAGGACGACGATGACGAAGAAGATGATGACGATGATGAAGATGACGATGATGAAGATGACGAGCCGGAACTGGTAGAGGAAGAATATGTAGTTAAAGTCCTAAAGGTAGAGCTCATAACCCACAGCCTTGGAGAAATAGTAAACACAAGGCTCTCAGGAAGCGGGGAAAAGAGGTCAATGTACCAGCTATACAGTTCTACCCACGGTATGATGCAGTTCTTAGGCTCGCCCGTAGCTTCGTCATGGTCGGTTGAAAGCTATTACGGATACAGGCGCAATCCCATAACGGATGAGGATGAGGCACACAGGGGACTGGATATTTCTGTCCCTGATGGTACTCAGGTCTTATCCTCGTTACCCGGCAGGGTAACTGCCAAAGGCTATGATGAAGCTTTCGGGAATTACCTTACCATAACGAATGAGAACGGGATGTCCGTATCATTTGCACACCTAA
>JAEEIK010000082.1 GCA_016281335.1 Lachnospiraceae bacterium
CTCTCCCTTGATACCGCGGATACACTTGCCTTCGCACTGGCTCTCCTGGGGGCATACACGACCGCATACTGCGGGAAGCGCCGATGATTCACTGATCACCTTATATGCTTCTTCAATGTTGCCGTCCTTGACCTGCGCTATAAATGCAGGGATATTGATGGCTACGGGGCAGCCCTTTACACACTGCGCATTCTTGCAGTTGATGCAGCGGGTTGCTTCAGCCATTGCTTCTTCCTGATTATATCCGAGACATACTTCCTCAAAATTCTTTGCTCTGACCTGCGGCTCCTGCTCACGGACAGGTACCTTCTTTAAAACATCAACCTCCATTACGCAAGCGCCTCCTTTGCCTTTGCTTCCGCATCACGATACATTGCGGATCTCCTCATTGCTTCATCAAAATTAACCTTATGTCCGTCAAATTCCGGTCCGTCAACGCAGGCAAACTTAGTCTTGCCTTCAACCGAACAGCGGCAGGCACCGCACATACCGGTACCGTCCACCATTATGGGGTTCATTGAAACCATTGTGTGAATGCCAAGCTTTTCCGTAAGCTGACATACGAATTTCATCATTATCATGGGCCCGATACATACGCAATGATCGTATTCCTTACCCTCTTTGGTTACCAGATCCTCAAGACATACGGTCACCATACCGGTACGTCCGTAAGAACCGTCATCAGTTGTAATATAGAGATTGTCGGTAACCGACTTGAATTCTTCCTCCATGATGAGGATATCCTTGGTCTTTGCGCCTATGATAACATCGGCATTGATGCCGTGCTCCTTGAGCCACTTGACCTGGGGATATACAGGAGCAGTTCCCAGACCTCCTGCTACAAAGACTATCTTCTTTTTCTTTACTTCTTCTATATCATCCGTTACCAGATCGGAAGGCTGTCCGAGAGGTCCCACGAAATCTGCCAGCATATCTCCTTCTTTCATGCGGCTTAAGATCTCGGTACCTGCTCCTATCTTCTGTACGACTATGGTAACGTATCCTTTTTCCCTGTCATAATCACAGATCGTAAGCGGTATTCTCTCTGCCTCTTCATTACTCCTGATGATAATGAACTGGCCGGGCTGGCAGGACCTGGCAACCATCGGAGCCTCTACCACCATCTTAAAGATAATGGGGTTTAAATACTTCATTTCTACTATCTTGAACATGTTCTTTCCTTTCCCCTTAAAACTGCGGAGGCATTATACCTCCGCAGCCTGATTCATCATTTTCCGGAATCAACCGAAATATCTTTTAAGCAGTCCTTCGAATGCTTTTCCGTGTCTTGCTTCATCACGTGCCATCTCGTGAACGGTATCATGAATAGCATCCAGATTAAGAGCCTTAGCTCTCTTTGCAAGATCGGTCTTGCCTGCAGTTGCGCCGTTCTCGGCATCAACTCTCAACTCAAGATTCTTCTTGGTTGAATCGGTAACCACTTCACCCAGGAGCTCGGCAAACTTTGCAGCATGCTCTGCCTCTTCGAAAGCAGCCTTCTCATAATACATACCTACCTCGGGATAGCCTTCACGGTAAGCTACTCTTGCCATAGCAAGATACATACCTACCTCTGAGCACTCACCTTCAAAGTTGGAGCGCAGATCGCTTAAGATATCCTCGGGTACGCCCTTTGCAACACCGACCACATGCTCGGATGCCCATACCTTTTCACCTGCCTGCTCCTTGAACTTCTCAGCCGGCGCATGGCATACAGGACACTCTGCAGGGGGAGTATCGCCTTCATGAACATAACCACATACAGAACATACAAACTTCATACCGTACCTCCTTATAGTTTTATTCAGACCACCATCTATGCCTTCTCCTCGAGGAGAAGGTGGCGCGAAGCGCCGGATGAGGTGTCATTCGTTTATTTTATCTTGAATCGCCCCTACCGTCAAGCGTGACTTGTTCTTTGAGGCGATGGGCAGCTTCGCATTTTTGGCCGGCTGCTGTTTCCTTACATTCTTTAAAATGATCTTTCCGTCTTTCAGATCCAGCATGGTATCCCCGCCGTTTTTCAGCCCGCCGAAAAGCAGCTCGGATACGAACAGTGGCTTGATCTCGCTGTCTATGACTCTCTCTATCTCTCTTGCGCCGTATTCCCTGGTGATGCCCCTGTTCATGATGTGTTCGAGGGCTGCCTTGCTCACATGGAGATTGACCTTTTTGTTTCCGAGGAGTTTCTCCAGTTCATGCAGCTTCTTCTCCGTTATCTGCTCAGCCATCTTTCGACTCATGTGGTTAAAGGTGACTATGGCGCTTAAGCGGTTCCTGAACTCGGGCGTAAAGACGCGCTTTACTTCTTCCATCATCACGGAATCGTTAAAGGAAGCTGCCCCGAACCCTATGGACTGTCTGCCTATCAACCTTGCTCCGGCATTGGAAGTCATAATGATGATAACGTTCTTGAAATCCGCCTTCTGTCCCCTGTTATCAGTAAGGGATGCATAATCCAGCACCTGCAGCAGCACATTGAAGATATCGGGATGGGCCTTTTCTATCTCATCCAGCAGCAGCACACAGTGAGGTGTCTTCCTGATGGCATCGGTAAGCAGACCGCCGTCCTCATAACCCACATAACCTGCAGGAGAACCTATGAGTTTGGAAACCGTATGTTTCTCCGCATACTCACTCATATCAAAACGTATGAATTCTATGCCCAGCTGTCTTGCCAGCACTCTGGCAACTTCTGTCTTACCCACGCCGGTAGGACCCACGAACAGGAAGCCTGCAATCGGCTTTCCTTCCGCAAGCAGCCCTGCCCTTGACATGCAGATAGCATCCACAATTCTTCTTACCGCCTCGTCCTGGCCGAAGATCTCGCTGCTGATCCTTCTGTACAGATCTTTCAGTTTCTCCGTTTCCGACTGGCCCGCGGTGATTGCAGGTATCCTTCCTGTCTCACTCAGCACCGTTTCTATCACATCTTTGCCTACACCCTGGGTCTTTTTGCCTTCAATGGGATGCATGCGTCTGTATGCTCCCGCTTCGTCAAGAAGATCTATCGCCTTATCCGGCAGGAAACGTGAGCCTATATAGTTTTTGCTCAATGCAACGGCATGCTCCAGCACACCCTTGGCATATTTGACTCCGTGGAACTTCTCGTAGTTCTTTCTTAAGCCTTCAAGTATCTTTACCGCCTCTTCTTCATCGGGTTCCTTTATATCCACATTCTGGAAACGTCTCGTAAGAGTGCTGTTTTTTGCAAAGCTCCTCTTATATTCGTCATAGGTAGTGGCTCCGATAAAGCGTATCCTTCCGCCCTCAAGATAGGGCTTTAACATATTGGAGGCATCCATTCCGCCTCCGCCCATGGATCCGGCTCCGACAAGAGTATGTATCTCATCCACAAATACAATGGGATCTTCCAGTTCCTCAAGGGCATCGCAGATATCCATGACTCTCTTTTCAAAGTCACCTCTGTACTGGGTGCCGGCTACAACTTCTGCCAGATCCAGACTGTATATCTTTGCGCCTTTCAATGCCTCAGGCACCTCACCCTTATTGATGCGGTCCGCCAATCCGTATACCACGCTGGTCTTGCCCACTCCGGGTTCGCCTACCAGGAGCGGATTGTTCTTTTCTTTTCTGAGCAGTATCCTGATGATCCTGTCCAGTTCCTTCTCCCTGCCGATCAGCGGATTGTGATCCTCCACCTCTTCATTTAAGAGGCTTGCAAATTCCAGAACAAAATTCTCCGCTGACTCCGTGTCTTCATATTCTTCATCGGGTAAGCCGTTTTCTTCAAGATATGAAAGCGTTGAAATAAAATCCTTAACACTGCCCACTTCCTTCTCCAGGAAATACAGGGCAAAAGATTCATTCAGCTGGGATATGCCGTATATCAGATGTGAGAGCATGACTTCCCCCGCGCCCTGCTTCTCGGCGCGTTCCATGGCAGTCTCCACCGAGGATGCAAAAGCATCGGAAACCATTTCGGTCATGTCCGGTGTATTCTTGCCTTCATCCTTTCTCTTGGGGATCACCGTATCAATGAACTCCTCCAGATCTTCCCTTAAAAGTTCGGGATCACCGCCTGCCAGATGAAGAGAATGCTTAAATACCGGCTCTTCCAGGGCAGCATTCAGTAAATGCTCCGGTGTCAGCAGTTCGCTGTTCATCTTTAAAGCCATAAAGACCGCCAGCTGCATGGCCTTTTCGGCTGTTTCGTTAAATACCATATTTTTATTCTCCATATCTACTCCGCCTCTACCTTCAGGTCAAAGGGATAGCCTGCTTTCCTGGCGCGGTCGATGCAAAGTCTCTTCTTCGTGACCGCTATGTCATAAGGGTATCTGGCTATCACTGCCTGTCCCTCGTTATGTACCTTCAGCATCAGGTCTACCGCCGTACCGTGTTCTTTTTCGAAAAAATCTACCAACAGCATCACCACAAAATCCATCGGAGTCACATCATCGTTCAGCATTATCACCTTATAGAACGAAGGCTCCTTGATCCTGTATTTCAGCTTCACTCCCCGCTGTTCTGATTTTTTGGTCTTTCCCGCCATAGTTACCTCGTATAATAACAAAGTGCCCTTCTCAGGACACTTTGATGATCATTTCACTTTTTTATCGAAACATCAATCGCTGTCCGCATCATCAACCGCTGAAGCAATACTGCTGACAACACTGCTCACCACGCTTATTACCACCGATATTATGATTATGAGGCCGCCGCCCATTACTGTAAATAATACTCCGAATTCTTCGTTAGACATTTTTCTTATCTCCGTATGTTTACTTAACCGTGAAAACTATACCACAATTATCCGAAACTTTCAAGGCACTATCAAAGGCTTAAGCCCTTCTCCATATCACAGCCCATCACCAGGTTCATGCACTGTACAGCCGCACCCGAAGCTCCTTTTCCGAGATTGTCAAAACGGGATGCTATCATAAGCCTGTCTTCGTTCCCGCTGACGATGATCTCCATACCGTCCCAACCTGAGCATGCATCCGAGAACAATGCTCCGCCCTCATCGGCATCATAACCGAAAGGCAGCACTTTCATAAATTTCTTTCCTTCATAATAGGAAGCGTAGAAATCCCTGACTTCCTCCGGTGACATCTTCTTTTTCATAAGTGCGGTATGAATGGGAAACTGTACGATCATTCCGCTGTGATAATTCGTGGTAAGGGGTGAGAAGAGAGGTTCCGAAGCAAGTCCGCTTATCTTCTTCATTTCCTTAAGATGTTTGTGGCTCTGGGTCCAGGCATACATCCTCGCAGAATCAAACTTCTTATCTCTGCCCTCTTCCTCATATGCGGCTATCAGCTTCTTGCCGCCTCCGCTGTATCCCGAAACCGCGAATATCGCTGCGGGATAGTCAGCGCCGATGATCCCCTCATTTACAAGCGGGTATGCCAAAGCGATAAATCCCGAAGCATAACAACCCGGAACAGCGATCCTCTTGCTGTTCTTTATCTTTTCCTCATGTTCTTCCGAAAGCTCGGGAAAACCGTAGGCCCAATCATCCAGAGTCCTGTGAGCCGTCGATGCATCGATGATCACGGTGTCCGGATCATCGCACAGACTCACGGCTTCCACAGCCGCTGCATCCGGCAGGCATAAAAAAGTGATATCGGATTCATTGATGAACTTCCTTATCTCATCATTATCCTTACGCTTTTCCGGATCTATCTTAAGTATCTCTATGTCATCACGGCCTGCCAGTCTCTCGTTGATCCTTAAGCCTGTGGTTCCTTCACTTCCGTCAACAAAAATCTTTTTCATTATTTTTCACCTGTTGCTCCGGTATAGAGCTGGTAATACTTGCCCTTCTCTTCCATCAGTTCCTCATGGCTTCCTCTCTCGATTATCCTTCCCTGCTCAAGGACCATGATACAGTCGGAATTCCTTACGGTAGACAATCTGTGGGCGATCACAAAGGTGGTACGTCCTTTCATCAGCGCATCCATACCTTCCGCAACCAGCTTCTCGGTACGGGTGTCGATCGAAGAAGTAGCCTCGTCAAGTATCAGAACCGGAGGATCGGCTATGGCTGCGCGGGCTATAGCCAGCAGCTGACGCTGCCCCTGAGAAAGAGATGCGCCGTTACCTGTAAGCACCGTATCGTAACCGTCCGGAAGTCTGCTGATAAAGCCGTGGGCATTTGCAAGTTTTGCAGCCTCCTCGACTTCCTTATCGCTGGCATCGAGCCTGCCGTATCTGATATTCTCCTTAACGGTTCCGGTAAAGAGATTGGTCTCCTGCAGCACTATACCCATCGATCTTCTGAGATCGTCTTTCTTTATCTTATTGATATTGATACCGTCGTATCTGATCTTTCCGTCCTGTATATCATAGAAACGGTTGAGCAGGTTGGTAATGGTAGTCTTGCCGGCTCCCGTGGAACCTACAAAAGCTATCTTCTGGCCTGGCTTTGCAAAAAGCTTGATATCATGGAGCACCATCTTCTCATCGGTATAACCAAAGTCCACTCCGTCCATTACCACGTCGCCTTCCAGTTTCTTATATGTGGTGGTATCATCGGCCTTGTGATAATGCTTCCATGCCCAGAGTCCCGTACGCTTATCGCTCTCCTTTATCTCGCCGTTCTCCTCCGTTGCATTGACCAGCATTACATAACCTTCATCGGTCTCCGGCTTCTCATCAAGGAGCTTGAATATTCTGTCCGCACCGGCCAGCGCCATTACTATGGAATTGAACTGCTGGCTTATCTGGTTGATGGGCATATTGAAACTCTTGTTGAAAGTAAGAAAGCTTGCCAGGTCACCGATGGTAAGATGCAAAGCGCTTTCGGGTGCGGTGCCTAAGGCAAGTATGCCGCCCACCACTGCGCAGAGCACGTAGCTTAAGTTTCCTATCTGGGCATTTAAGGGTCCCAGCACGTTTACATATGCATTAGCTCTGTTTGCGCTGGTGTACAGATCATTATTCAATTCATCAAATTTTTCTATATTGGCTTTTTCATGATTAAAGACCTTAACAACCTTCTGGCCTTCCATGGTCTCCTCGATAAAGCCGTTGATCCCGCCCAGACGCTTCTGCTGTTCCACAAAATATCTGGCGCTGCCGCCTGCAACCTTTCCTGTGGTAATGAACATTACCACTACCATTGCCATGGTGACTCCGGTAAGGGCCGGACTTAAGAAGATCATGCTGGCAAAAACGCTGACTATGGTTATCGCAGAATTCATCAGCTGGGGCATGCTCTGACTCACCATCTGTCTTAGGGTATCGATATCGTTGGTGTATATCGACATGATATCGCCGTGGGCATGGGTGTCAAAGTACTTGATCGGCAGCTTTTCCATCTTTTCAAAAAGCTCAATGCGCAGTTTCTTAAGTGTTCCCTGCGCCACATATACCATCAGCTTGTTCTGGATGAAAAGCGCAACTATACCTATGGCATAAATCCCGGCCATCTTAATGATCGCCTGTAACAGGGGATTAAAATCGGGGTTGCTCTCAAGCAGCATAGGTTTGATATAGCTGTCGATCAGAGTCCTTAAGAAAAGGGTTCCTCTGACAGAGGTAAATACCGTGGTAAAAATGCAGGCAGCAACGACTATCATGTGAATGCCGTAATCCCTGAAGACATAGGAAAATACCCTGGCAAATACCTTGCCCGGATTTTCGATCTTCGGTTTTTGTCCCCTCATCATATGACGGCCGGGGCCCATTTTTACTTCTTTAGTCTCTGCCATTTATTTAGCCTCATCAAAGTCGGCATTGCCGCCGGTCTGTGACTCGTATACTTCCCTATATATCTCATTGTTCTGCATCAGCTCTTCATGAGTGCCGAAACCATCCACCCTGCCCTCTTCCATAACGATTATCCTGTCCGCATCCATAACGGAGGATATACGCTGGGCTATGATCAGTTTGGTCATGCCGGGCAGTTCTTCCCTGAAAGCGCGCCTTATCTTTGCATCGGTAGCCGTATCCACAGCCGAGGTGGAATCATCAAGTATCAGCACCTTCGGCTTCTTCATCAGGGCTCTTGCTATACAGAGTCTCTGCTTCTGTCCGCCGCTGACATTGGTACCGCCCTGCTCAATCTTAGTATTATATCCGTCCGGCATCTTCTCAATAAACTCATCGGCACAGGCCATACGACAGGCTTTTTTGCAGTCTTCTTCGCTGGCATCCGGATCTCCCCAGCGCAGGTTATCAAGTATGCTTCCCGAAAAGAGCACATTCTTCTGCAGCACCACGGAAACCTGATCTCTTAATGCCTCCAGACTGTAATCTTTAACATTTCTGCCACCCACAGAAACACTTCCTTTATTCACGTCATAAAGCCTGCTTATCAGATTGACAAGACTGGTTTTTGCGGAACCCGTACCTCCGACTATGCCTATGGTCTCGCCGCTCTTTATATGCAGCGTCACATCCTTTATGACCGGTTCCCCGTTACCTGCCTTATAAGAGAAATCAACATGGTCGAAATCTATGGAACCGTCTCTGACTTCTTTGACAGGATTCTCGGGATCAGTGATATCACTCTTTTCGTCAAGCACTTCAACCACACGCTCAATGCTGGCGGAAGACATGCTGACCATTACGAAGATAAAGGATATCATCATAAGGCTCATCAGTATGTTCATGCAATAGGTGAGAAGGCTCATCAGATCACCGGTGGTAAGAAGCGTCTCTGCCGAGGTAACTATCATCTTCGCGCCTACCCAGCTTATACCGAGGATACAGGAATAAACCGTACACTGCATTATGGGTCCGTTCAAGATGATATTGTTCTCAGCCTTCACGAACATCTGGTAGATATTTTCACAGGCCTTCTTAAACCTGTCATTTTCGTATTCTTCACGGACATAAGCCTTCACAACTCTGATGGCGCTCACATTTTCCTGTACCGCCGCATTCAGCTCATCATATTTTCTGAATACCTGTCTGAAATATCTTGAAGCCCTTCTCATTATAAGGAAAAGGAAGAAGCCCAGGACTATCACGGCGATCAGATATATCGATGCTACCTTCGGTGAGATTATGAATGCCGCTACCATGGCAAATATCATGGAAAAGGGCGCCCTGAAGCACATACGCAGGATCATCTGGTATCCGTTCTGGATATTGGTCACATCGGTAGTAAGCCTGGTGATCAGACTTGCCGTTGAGAACTTATCTATGTTGGCAAAGGAATAGGTCTGGATATTGTCGAACATGGCTTTTCTCAGATTCTTTGAAAAACCGGTAGATGCTTTGGCTGCGAATACTCCGCCCAGTATACCTGAAAGCAGGCCTCCCAAAGCAAGGACTATCATCAATCCGCCCATGAGCCAGATATGTCGCATATCTCCCTTATCGATACCGTCATCTACGATGGATGCCATGCATAAGGGTATGACTATCTCAAAGATCACCTCGAAGATCATGCAGATCGGGGTGAGTATCGAAGGAAGTTTATATTCTTTTACATGTGATAGTATCTTTTTTAACATGAAAACTATTCTAACGCCCTAGATGATGAGAGTCAACCACAAGTGCGGAATAATAGCAATTATTGAGCAGCACGCCTGTTAAGCTCGGCCTGCATCTCATCCAGAAAAGCCTGCGGATCGCACTTTTCATAGTCTTTCATATAGTCTTCCCAATCGTTCTCAAAATCATTGCTCATGACAAGCATCGGCAGCCACTGTCTTTTTACTTCGTTCATTTTCTCAAAAGCAGCTCCGCCTTTTGTAGCCCTGGTCATGCTGTTGGAATAGGACCACATCGGGAACCAGGCCTGATTTTCTTCAACAACCGACGCTATCATCCCCGGATAACTCTTTACTCCATACTCCTCAAAGCATTTTGCTACGGGTTGCGGCAGGCTCTCAAGGAATTCCGAGGGCTGTTCATTCGGGAAATTGGCATTCTTCCCGTCATCACTGGTGCCGCCGTACTGGGGCATATAGCCATAGGCGCAGAGATGTTTTTTTCTGTATGCATCATCACCCACCATCGCTCTTATCTCATCGGTGCGGTAAAACACTCCGTCTTCATCCACCAGATAATCAACGCCCTCAACTCCCCAGAATCTCAGGTTATGAATATCCTGGTCCAGCATCGCATTGAGAAAAGAAAAAGCAAGTTCCGGATCCGCACAGGCCGTGGTGACCGCTATGCCGGAACTTACATTCATGGTGTCACCGTAGGTATGCCAGCGGTTTTCCATTCCTTTATCGATAGTTAATCCGAGAGGTATATAACCGCAGCCCAGTTTATCAAGACCGTACTGGCGCTGCGCATCCACGGTGTCCTGGAAATTCCAGTACTGATCGCACATGCCGAGAACTACTCCGTCCGAGAGCTTTCCTAAGTATTCATCATAATTCTGGGTTGCAAACTGAGGATCCAATATGCCCTTTTTATACTCTTCATTGAGTTTTTCGAAATAACGTTTTGCAGTCTCAGTAGTATTATAATCAAGTATCTGCGGATTCTCCGGATCTGTCGTATGGTCCACCATTACCGTACCGTCATTGGGATAGCCGTCAAGGAACTGGGGCGCATTCTCGATACAGAAGAAATGACCTTTGTCACTGAGACAGGTATAGGGTATCAGTTTTCTCTCATTTCCCTCGGGATCGATATCCGTGGGATTAGCCTTGTAATAACGCTCCAGCAGATCAAAATATTCATCCAGTGTCTCTATCTTCGGATAAGAAGCCCATTCCAGCACCCTGGCCTGTATCCAGAAAGCCTCGTCATTGTGCATGGTTTCGGTAGATGCGCCTTTTGTCTTCTGGAAAACATTGCACCAGTATATATGCCCGTCCTCCTGACGGAATTCATTCCATTCATCTTCCGTATAATAGGCACTGAGATTTGGATAATTCCCGCTCTCAAGGTACTCATCCCAGGGAACCAGAACTCCTGCCTCATACAGAATGGGACAGCCGTCTCCTCCGTCTATCATGTCCGGAAGATCGGAATTGGCAATAAGGCTCTCCACGGCTTCCTCTTCGCTTACTCCGCTCTGTCCGGAAAGCCAGCTTTCCATCACACGCACGCCGGTCTTTCCGGCTATGATCTCCCGCACCTCATTATTGTCATTTATCTCAGGTCTGGGTTTCACTCCGAAGAAAGTGAAACTCGTGATCCCGTCAGGGGCCGGCGGCCTCATCTCATAGGGAACGGAATTCCCCGTATCTGTGTTTACTTTATTATCTTGCCCGCAAGCAACAAGACTGCCCATGATAAATATCATGGACAGTCCCGTAATGATAATTTTCTTTATTATTCTTTCTGTCATTAACCCTTTACGGCACCTGCGGTAAGACCTTCAACGATCTGGTTAGCGAAGATACAGTAAACTATGATCGTAGGGATGACCGCTATAACGATACCTGCAAACATCTGTGTATAGTTGGTACTGTGCGGTCCTACGAATTTTGTCAGTGACACGGGCAGTGTCTTTCTTTCATCATCTGAGATGAATACCATTGCGAAGAGCAGCTCATTCCAGTTATTGACAAAGGACATAAGTCCGGTGACCATGAAACCTGTCTTTGCCAGAGGAAGACCTACGGTAAAGAACAGCTTGGGTACTGAACATCCGTCAATGACTGCTGCTTCAAAAAGCTCGTTGGGTATACTCTCAAAGAAACCGGCCATGATGTATATCGTGATCGGCAGTGAGAATGCCACATAAGGTATTATCAGTCCTAGCAGTGAGTTGGTCAGGCCCCACCTTGCGAACTGTGTGTACAGAGAGAAGAGCACGCAGTGAATGGGGATCATCATACCTATCATAAAGTAAGTCAGAGCCAGTTTGCTCATCTTCCAGCGAAGTTTTGCGATAGCAAAAGCCGCCATGGAACCTACAGCCAGTGAGATCAGAAGCGTACATGTAGAAACCACAAAGGAATTGAACATCGCATTTCCGAGATGTCCCTTGGTCCAGGCAAAGATGAAGTTGCCGAATTCCATTCCCGTAGGAAGACTCCAGGGAGCACTCTTGAACTGCGAGTTGGGCTTCATTGCGGACATCACTATCCACAGAAGAGGCACGATATATACCAGAACAAGGAAGCTCAGGAGAACATATATCGCTATTTTTACCGCCTGTCGCTGGCCTTTATTCTTTTCGACCATGCTGTCATCAAAATCAACTTTCATATATAAACTCCCCCTTAATTACTCGTAGCTTTCAACCTTAACAAACTTGTTGATAAGGAATGTAACTATCAGACACATGAGTAACAGTACCATACCTACTGCACAGGCATAACCGTATTTGTTGAATCTCAGACCCTGATCATAAATGACCGTTGCGATAACGTTTGCCTTACCGCCCTTTCCACGCATAGCCTCGGGGATCATACTGAAGATCAGATCGAAGAACTTCAGTGAACCGATGGCGTTGAGGCTCATGGCCGTTGCCATCATGGGCTTGATCAGAGGCAGGGTGATGCGGAAAAATGCCTGAGTACGTGAGCAGCCGTCTATTGCCGCTGCTTCATATATATCTTTGCTGATGCCGGATATCTGTGCCATATACAGCATCATTGACTGTCCTACATACTGCCACAAAGCAACGAAGGATATCACGATGATGGGCAGGATGATGAAGCCCGAGGTATCGGAAAGCCACAATGTACCTTCGTTTGCATTCTCAAGCATACCCAGATTTTCCATGATCTTGTTCACGCCGTACTTGGGATGGAACACGAAATACCACAGAAGACCGAGAGCTGCAGAGCTCAGTACGCAGGGCAGGTAATAAACATTCTTAAAGAAGTCGCGCCCCCTCTTTATATTGGTAAGCAGAGCTGCCAGTATAAGTCCGAAGAACAGCTGACTGATTATTGAGAAGATCATGAAGAAGATGGAGTTTTTAAACGCTATCTTCATATCCGGATCATCCGTAAATATCGTTATATAATTCTTCAATCCGACAAAGGTCGGTGCAGAATTCAGTTTGTAATCACAGAGTGAATAATAGAATGCCGTAATAATTGGCACTATAAGCACTGCAGAAAAGATTACAAAGGCCGGAGCCAGAAAAAGTATGATGTTGCTTTTCTTTCTTAGAAGCTTATCCATAAATCCCCCTTAGCAAGATGTCAGCACCCGACTTGCGGGTGCTGACCCAAAAACAACTTTCAGTTTTATCTTACTTCCAAACGTTATCCTCATAATACTTCTGGATAGGATCCAGAGCAGTAGCGGGATCTGTGCCCTTGAAGATATCTACGAAGCAGCTATCGAAGGTTGAACCTGCTTCAGAATCAACGAGTGATTCATTGTAGAATCCGAAGGTAGCGTTAGCGCTCTTGAATACGTTCATAACATAGCTCAGCTCGGGAGGAGCAACGTTCTCGTCATACTGAACCTTTGTTACAGGGATCTTACCACCCTGCTCAGCTGTGTACTTCTGAGCTGTATCATCTACGAAATACTTCATAAGTGCAACAGCAGCTTCAGGATTCTTGCTGTCTGCGCTCATAGCGATGGAGTCAGACTTAGCGATTACACGGTTAGGATCTGCGCTTGAACCGTCAACAGCGGGGAATGCAAATACGCCGACCTTCTTCTCGAAACCGGGCTCGCAAGAACCGTTGATCTGGCCGATAGCCCATGAACCCTGGATAAGGATAGCAGCTTCGCCGTCATAGAATGCAGCGGTAGCGATATCGTTATCATCAGACTCAGCTGTAGGCTGGAAGTACTGGCTCAGCTCCTGGATCTGCTTTGCAGCGTTGATAACCTTTGCATCTTTCCAATCGGTCTTGTGATCCTTGACATCAGCAAGGTTGAGGCCGTTTCTGTCGCAAAGATAACCGGCTACCATTGACAGACACCATGCAGTACCTGCGGAAATGGTGATAGGTGTTACACCGCTGTCTTTAAGCTTCTGGCAAGCGTCAAGCAGCTCGCTGTAAGTTGTAGGAACAGCTGCGCCTGCTTTTTCGAACATCTCGGTATTGTAGAATACACAAGCTGCTGCGATGTTAAGAGGTATAGCATAGATACCTGCGCCCTGTGTAGCTTCGTCACCGTAGGTACCGCCTGCGAATACAGCGTCTGATGTGAAGGTAGCCTTCCAGCCGTCTGCATTCAGATACTCGTCAAGCTTCTTAGCGATAGGCTTGTCAGTCTTGTCCTTCAGTACGTAATCGTTCAGGTTTGCACCGGGAGAAACGATGAATACGTCGGGGCAGTTGCCTGCCTGGATCTCAGCGTTAAGCTTGGTGTAGTACTCCTCAAGGTTTGTAGAAACAACCTTTGCGTGATACTTGCCTTCATAATCCTTGTTGAAGCGCTCGATGGAATCCTTGTATCCCTTGGAGATAAGATCCTCGGTGGTCTCAAGGTCATCCCATACCATGAAGGTAACTTCCTGTACGCCGCCCGATGCGCCGCCATCGGTCTTGCCGCAGCCTGCCAGAGCCGTAAATGACATGATGGCAGTCATTGCGAGTCCTAAAACTCTTTTCATTTTCATATTATAAATCCCTCCTCTTTGCTTTTTTCCGGAACACGATTATCCCGGAATTTTTCGGCTGATTATATTCTACCTCAAGGAAAAAAATATGAAACGGACAAACTTTCACCAAATACCCGACAAATTATGAATGAATTATGAATTATTATAGAATTGTGAATAAAAGCTTATGAATTATCCCTTCTGTACTTGGAAGGAGTGCAGCCCATCCTGTCGATGAATTTCTGCACAAAATAGTCACTGTCCTTGTAGCCTACCTCTTCGGCTATGAGGATGATCTTCTTATCCGTCCCGGCAAGCATCTTTGCGGCTTCATGTATCCTCACATCCGTAAGGTAATCCTTAAAGGACTGACCGTATTTCTTCTTAAATATCTGTCCCAGATATGCGCTGTTGATAAAGAACTTCTGGCTCATCTCACGAAGGCTGATGTTTTCCGCATAACGGGCGTGGATCTCCTTTTCCACATCTCTTAAGACTCCCTGGGCAGCACGTCCTCTTAACTGAGTTATATATTCAGCGTATTCAAGGCAGAAATGCAGCAGATATTCCCCGGTTTCCCGGATCTTTCCCTCTTCCGGAGAGCTGTCGCTTATAAAACGCATAATCTCTTCCTGGTTTATCTCATCATCCTGTTCCGAAGCGATATGTATCAGCTGGAAAAGGAGGTAGGATATATTGAAATCAAAGGATTCCTTCGGTATCTCTTCTTCCCTTACCCTGTTTAAGAACTCCGATACCTGTCTTTTTATCTCATCCTTGTCGTTTTCTTCCACTGCTTCAGCTATCCTGTCCATCTTTTCCTTGAACACGATATTCCTGCCCTGGCGGTTGTCGGAATCATAGGTTCCGATCAAAGCTGCTATGCTGTACTGGTCCTGAGCTGCCTGTTCGAGTTCGGAGATACGCTCTTCCTCCTCCTTAACCTTGGCATCCATCTGGCAGGCCTTACGCACGGCGGAGAGCAGTTCGTCTTTATCCACGGGCTTCACTATATAATCCACGCAGCCGTATCTTAATGCCTTCTGCACATAACCGAACTCGTCAAAGCCGCTCATCACTATAAAATAAGCATCCGAAAGCCCTTCGTTTTTCACCCGTTCCAGCAGTTCCAGGCCGTCACAGCGCGGCATGCGTATATCGGTCACCACAAGATCTATCTTTTCTTTTTTTATAAAATCCATGGCTTCAAGGCCGTTCTGCACACAGCCTGCCACCTCACAGCCCTCACTTTTCCAGTCGATCAGGAGTTTCAGCCCCTGAGTGATAACGGGTTCATCATCAACCAAAAGTACTCTCATATCCTTATCTCCAACGGCATTACTATCCTGACCACTGTACCCAGGCCCTTTTCCGAACTGATGTCAAATTCCACCAGTCCCTTGGTCACCTTCTTTAAGCGAAGATATGCATTCATCACGCCCACATGCTTCTTATTCTTCATGTCTTCTATCGTAACATTTCTGATGCGCTCCATCAACTCATGCAGCTCTTCCTCGTCCATGCCTTCCCCGGTATCTTCTATCTCTATGCACATCTTGCCGTTCTGCTTGCTGGCGCGTACAAATATCCATACCGGCGTGGTCTTGCGCTCCACTCCGTGAACGCAGGCATTTTCTACAAAGGTGACCAGCGTAAGTTTGGGAATGCCGAACTGTTCACAGTCGGGATCCACGGAAATATCGAATTTAAGTCTGTCACCGAAGCGGTATTTCTGCAGAGCGAGATAAGCCTGGACGAATTCCATCTCCCTGCCTATGCTGACCGAATCTCCGCCCCAGTTCACATAGGTGCGTTCGATCACTGCCAGCTTGCCGACCATCTCAGCAGTCTCCGTTTCACCTCTGAGAAGGCTGTGCATGCGTATGCTCTCCAGCGCGTTAAAGAGGAAGTGGGGATTGATCTGGCTGTGAAGGGCCAGCAGTTCCGCATTCTGTCTTGCAATATTTATTTCCTGTTCATGAAGCTTATCCTTATACACGGTCATGATCAGCTCATTCATTCTGATGGCCATGCGGTTATAGCTTCGTATCAGACCGGTGATCTCATCATTTCCTTCTATCCTGGTGATCAGCTGCAGCTCATCATCCTCGGTCTCATTATCAAAAGATTTCTCCAGATATAATATGCGCCTTGTGACCGATATCTCTATCATTCTCATCATTATCAGAGGAAGGATAATGTTCACAAGCAGCATGATGATAAAAGTCAGGCCGTTCTGTCTGAAAAAAGTACCGCCCTGATCCTTCTCCGGCAGGACCGTGATGGTAAGATCCTGGTCATACAGATGCACGTTCTTTCTGTAGGAACCTTTTTCTATCTTTTCAAATTCGGGGAAAGGCTGGAACTTATACGATGCGCTGCTCTGGGTGAGCACTATGGTATTGCCTTCGCATACCAGGAATTGCCTGTTGCTGTTCACTTTATCAAGCGCTTCCAGCGCCTCTGCCAGATTCACATAGTCCAGTTCTATGCGCAGTATTTTCTCGCAGCCTCTGCTGCTGTCCACATCCATCTGCATCAGCAGCACGATCTTCCTTCTCAGGCTCTTATCCGTGCTGGAACCCGGTTCATATAGAAAATGAAAAGAACTCTGACGCCTTTCAGCCTCAAATGCAAGATACCACTCGCTCTCCTTGTCCAGTCTGTAGAAGCCGCTGCCGTCAATGATGGTGGGATTGTCCGCATATATCGAGAGCGTACCGCCCTCTATGCCGATATTGCTGTCAAACAGAAGCGAGCTTTTAAGCTGGTAAAATGCCTTATAATACTCTCCCGGCGATTCGTATTCTCTGTTAAGGAATTCCTCCATCACCTGGCTCTTATACAGATTGCGGGCTATGGTCACCGGATATTCCAGATGCTCTACCAGCGCATACTCAACCGCATTTGCGCATTTCTCCATCTCGTTCTGCCTGGTATTGTTGGTCGCCTCGATGATGTTCTTGACTATCATCCAGTCGGTGGTGATCATCGGTATCAGCACGCCGACTATGAACAACAGCCTCAGCTTCTGCCCCAGTTTTAAGTTGTTCAGAAATTTGATCATTATTTCATTCTACGCATTCAACATTGCTGAAAGCCTGACATTATTATCGATATGTTTCTTCAGATATTTCCGGTATAGTTTCGTTCCCTTAACGGCATTTCTGAAACGCGGCGATGCCATTGACATCAGCAGCACTCCGGCAACGAAAAAAGGAACCTGAGGTATGACAGGGATAAGCAATCCTATCACACCCAGGAGAAAAAATATAGCTGCCAGAATGATCATTAATATCTTTTTCATGATCATATACTATACCATAAAATAAGCGGCCTCTCAAGGTCGCTTATCTTTAGACTCTCTCCTGTTTATCAACCCGAGATTCTGCACGCATTCACCCAAGATACATCTTCACCTCTACCCCGGCTGATCTGCAGAATCTGTAAAAATCATCGTCTGCGCGGGAACCCCTGAAATAAAAGCCCAGCCATTTGATCAGTTTCTCACGTTCGATTTTCAGCAATCCCGCAAGCTTTTCGCTTTCTTCCTTATCCACCACATAAATGGTTCCGTAACTGCCGTCATAACTGACATCCTTCGCCAAGATTTCAAGTCGCTCGCCGTCATCCTTTGCATCAATAAAGGTCTTTTCATACGGATTATCAGTATCCTCATATAATGATACGTATTTCATGGCTCTTACCTCCTTTCCTCTCCTACATCCTTATCATATAGTTCTGAAAGCAGGTATTCCATATATCCCGGGTTTATGCCGGGTAGAGCAACAGTTGAGTTTACTGCTCCATCAGGTTTTTAACGGTCTCTATAACGCTTATTATGTGGTATTTCACAGCGAATGCCATATCTGCATACTCAGGGTAATTCTCCTTTATTGCCGTAAAGACCGGCATTACATAGTCCTCGGTCTCATGAACATATTCAATGAGTTTATCCCTGCTGAATGACTGGGCCATAGTCGATACATTATTGCATCTGTCTATGATCTTTACCACACAGGCTCTCGGATCCTTTTTTAAATTCTCATAATAGAGCTTTTTGGCCTCTTCTTTGCTCATTCCTTCAGGCACAGTGAAACTCACCAGTTCCACGGTCCTTTTAATACCATCGGAAAAGGGAAGCTCTTCAACCGTAACCCCTGTATCCTCAACCACATCATGAAGCAGTATAGCTGCAAGTATAACATCATCATGAACGCCGAGGTAATAGGCATGGCAGGCCATCATCAGCGGATGATTGATGTAAGGTATCAGTTCCGGTGAATGCTTTCCCCGTTTTCTGAACTGTCCCGCATGACGCTCACGCATATAAGAGAGCGCTTTATAAGTCTCATAAAGTCTCTCTGTCTGTGCGATAGTCCTCATCCGCGTAAACATCTTTTCTTCATTGAACAGCCTTCCTCTGTAAACAAAATCCGCATCCACATCACTGTCACTGAAGATGCTCTGCAAGGGCATCCCCAGCAGTTCAGCAAGCCTGTTCAGATTCTCTATATCCGGAAGATTCCAGCCGTTCTCCCACTTGCTGACAGCCTGGGCAGATACCCCCAGTGCTTCTGCAAGCTGTTCCTGGGTGAAACCCTGCTTCTTTCTTTCCTCTGCTATTTTTGTCCCAATCTTTTCAATATTCATGCCTTTACACCTCTGATTTGACAGATGTTTTTTTTGAGTATATACTACGTATATACATATTGTCAAGACGGAGGAGTTCTATGCAGACACAGTTAAAAAGCTGGGGTAACAGTCAGGGAGTACGGCTTCCCAAAGAAGCCCTCGCCGAAGCCGGCTTCAACATTGATGACACACTCAGCATATCTTTTACCAAAGGTCAGATTATCCTGCAGAAACCCTTTCACCACAGATCCCTGCTCGATCGTATGGAAGCATACGAAGGAAAACTATACTCGGAGGCCGAGATCGACTTCGGAGAAAAAGCGGAGGGCGAATTATGGTAAATTATCCCGACCAGGGCGATATTGTTTCCGTTGACGATATCCGCTTTAAGCTGCTGGTAGTCAGCAACCGAGTATTTAACAGCGGCGGCGCCATTATGGCCTGCCCTATATTAAAAGATGCCGAAGCGGCCGCCCTGCATATCCGGGTGGAATCAAACATCATAAACGGATATGCTCTCTGCGAACAGCTGAAGTTTTTTAATCTGAAAAAAAGATCCTTCCGCACATTGGGAAGGATCAGTCTCTATCAGCTTATGGATATCTCGGATGCCATACAGGGAATCTTTGAATTATAGTTTTAAAGCAATCCAAGTAATTTGCTTCTTACTGCATCAAGGCGGCTGTCGATGATGCCGAAGTCCATCTCTTTGTAGCTCCAGACAGCTCTGCCGATGCCGTGTGTATTGAAGACATTGCTTATCATCTGCATCCACTTGAGCTGCTCTGCGGGATCAGCTTTCTCGATCACGCCGTATTCACCGCAATACAGATATACATCTTTCTCGTCTGCGGTCTTTATTGCATCCTTAAAGAGCTTCTCGAAATAATTCTCATCTATGTTTTTATCATCGGCAAGATCTCCGGTAAACTCCATGTCGCACTGCGTCTTCGTAGCCTCTCTCATCTCACCGACCGTAGCATTGATGCCTATCCTGAATTCCGTATCCATACCGGCTATCCAGGCAGCTCCCTGATGTGTGAAGATCAGCGGCTCATAGCAGTGGAAGTTATAAACTATATTTTCATCATAAGGTACATCTATATCGGGAACGGCAATAACGCTGTTGTTATAATATCCGCCCACCAGTATCTTTATATCCGGACATTTAGCTCTTATGCGCTTAATACATTTTCCGGCCAGCTCATTCCATTTTGCGCAGTATGCCTTATCCGTCACTTCATTAAGAAGCTCGAAAGCCAGCATCCCCGAATCGCCGCCGTATCTTTCGGCAAAGTCATCCCAGATCTTAAAGAATCTTTCCTGATACTTCTCATCCTCGAAGAAACCGGATTCCTGTTCTCCGTCATCAAAGGAGAAGCCTGCGGTCTTATGCAGATCCAGTATCATATTAAGACCGTATTTCCTGCACCATGCAAGAGCTCTGTCCAGATATATATAACCTTCTTCTTTTCTTTCACCCTCTTTGCTCTCGATAAGATCATAGTCTACCGGCACTCTTATATGATCAAGTCCCCAGCCTGCGATCTTCTTGATGTCTTCTTCACGGATAAAATTCTCATATCTGTCTTTGGTGTGGTTGCACTGGGAAAGCCAGCCGCCAAGATTGACTCCGTGCAAAAAGCCGCTAAGTGTCTTCATAAAATACCTCCTAAGTATTATGCCCCCTCATTAAAACCTACAGTTCTGCTATCTCTTCCTGATTGATCACACGGAAGCCCGCTTTGGCAAGGGCTGCCGCAGCTTCCTTATGGTCATCCACTCGGAATACCATGTATGCTTTGTCACTGGAAGCCTCTGCAGCCAGCGCATACATATACTCCAGATTTACGTTATTATCCGCAAAGACCTCAAGTATCTTGTTGAGTCCGCCGGGCACATCCGGCATCTCCACAACAACAACGCTCGTAAGTTTGTTAATATATCCGGCATCCTTTAATACCGTAGTAGCCACATACACATCATTGACTATGATACGCACAATGCCGAAGCCTTCGGTCTCTGCAAGTGACAGCGCGCGCATATTAATACCGTTGGCTGCGAGCACCTTAGTCATT
The DNA here is from genome assembly GCA_016281335.1 of Lachnospiraceae bacterium. Classification (GTDB taxonomy): domain Bacteria; phylum Bacillota; class Clostridia; order Lachnospirales; family Lachnospiraceae; genus NK4A136. Next base: position 21,121 of record JAEEIK010000082.1, read on the forward strand.
TCATACATCTTGCCGGGCTTGTTCTCGAGAAAAATGGAAATCTGTTTAACGCTCATAAGCCTTACCCCCTTTTGATCAGATCTTTCTGTTATCTATTACTCTTACGGCTTTTCCTTCACTTCTCGTAATACTCTTGGGCGCCACTAAGGTTACCTTTGCCTTGAGTCCAAGCATGGACTTAAGACCGGCAACCAGATCGTTCTGTCTCTTCGTGATCTCACTCACGTTATCGGTGAACATTTCCGGAGTCATCTCAACATGTACATCCAAAGTGTCGGTATTGTTAACCCTGTCTACTATTATCTGGTAATTTGCCTGATAACCGTGCTCAAGAAGCACAGTCTCTATCTGTGACGGGAATACATTTACTCCCCTTATGATGAGCATGTCATCGGATCTTCCCATGGGCTTCGCCATCTTGATCAGTGTACGTCCGCAGGAACACTTCTCCTTACTGAGCACGCAGATATCCCTGGTGCGGTATCTCATCATCGGAAATGCTTTCTTGTCTATAGCCGTAAATACCAGCTCTCCCTGGGTACCTTCGGGAAGCACTTCTTCCGTCACCGGATCGATGATCTCCGCGATAAAATGATCCTCGTTGATATGCATGCCTGTCTGCTCGCTGCATTCAAAAGCAACGCCCGGACCTGACAGTTCGGTGAGACCGTAAATATCATAAGCCTTGATACCGAGAGTCTCTTCAATGCTGTGACGCATCTCCTCACTCCAGGCCTCAGCGCCGAAGATACCTGCCTTTAAAGGTATATCATCGGGAGTGAGTCCCATTTCCTTCATGCTCTCACCCAGGTATGCCGCATAACTCGGAGTACAGCAGATAACCGTGGCATTCAGGTCCTGAATGAACATTATCTGTCTTTCCGTATTACCTGAAGAAATAGGCACGGTCAGACAGCCCAGTTTATGAGAGCCTCCGTTAAGTCCGGCGCCTCCCGTGAAAAGACCGAAGCCGTAGGAAACCTGGCACACATCCTCATCCGATGCGCCCGCTGCCACCAATGCCCTGGCACAGCAGTCTTCCCACAGATCGATGTCTCCCTGGGTATAGAAAGCCACTACTCTCTTGCCTGTGGTTCCCGATGTCGAATGGATGCGTACGCAATCCTTCAGGGGAACACCTAAAAGACCGTAGGGATAAGCATCCCTTAAGTCCTTCTTTGAAAGGAAGGGAAGTTTTTTCAGATCATCAATGGTCTGTATATCATCCGGAGTCACACCCTTCTCTTCCATTTTCTTTTTGTAGTACGGAACATTATCCCATACATGTTTTACCTGTTCTTTCAGCTTTTCATTTTGGATCTTTGTCAGTTCTTCTCTTGATGCACATTCAATCTCTTTTTGAAAATACTTTTCCATTTTACTCATGCATCCTTTCCCAGCCCGAAGGCTTTTTTATTCATTTCGAGGAACTTAGCCGGAACTATGGCCTCCATTGCTTTATACCATGAATCCTCCGGCATGTCAAAATAATGTGAAAGCCTGCCCATAAGAACTATATTCACTGCTTTGGCGCTGCCGGCCTGTCTTGCCAGTTCCAGACAGTCTATGGCATCCACCTTTACGCCTGCGGCTTTCATCTTCTCTACCAGATCTTCCGGATACTGCTGCGCGCCGGTTATGACCGGCATGGGATCGATCTGCTGTATATTCGTAACGATCTGTCCGCCGGGCTTAAGATATTCCATCCATCTTGCTGCCTCAAGCAGCTCAAAGGATACTATATAATCAGCTTCTCCCTTATCAATGACAGGCGAATACACTTTATCCCCGTATCTTACATAAGTAACAACGCTTCCGCCTCTCTGGCTCATTCCGTGCACTTCCGAAACCTTTACGTCAAGGCCTTCGTCAAGGAGCAGTCTTCCGAGAAGCTTGCTGGCAAGAAGGGAACCCTGTCCGCCCACACCTACTATCATTACATTCTTTGTTTCCATATTCAGGCCTCCCCTTCTTCAAATGCACCCACAGGACACAGCTGTGAACATACTCCGCAGCCTACGCACAAGGTGTTGTCTATAGCTGCCTTGCCGTTTTTGATGGATACGGCGGGACAGCCTATCTTCATACAGGACTTGCAGCCCACGCACTTGTCGGCATTAACGCTTAAGGGTGCCTTATGTTTAACATATTTGAGCAGCGCGCAGGGCCTTCTTGATATGATGACCGAAGGTTCTTTTGCTGCCAGCTCTTCTTTAACTGCCTGATCACAGGCTTTAAGATCATAGGGATCCACTACCCTTACCCTGTTGAAGCCCATTGCACGACACAACGCTTCCAGATCGATCTTGCCTGCGGGATCGCCCTTTATGTTATAGCCGGTAGTAGGATTCTGCTGATGTCCTGTCATACCGGTGATCGAATTGTCAAGGATTATGATCGTGGAATCCGACTGGTTGTATGCCACATTGGCAAGTCCGGTCATACCCGAATGCATAAAGGTGGAATCTCCTATGACAGCCACGGTCTTTGATGCATTCTCCTCTCCGCCGGCCTTGTTATATCCGTGTATAGCGCTGATGGAAGCGCCCATGCACAGCGTCATGTCTATTGCCGAAAGCGGAGCTACCGCGCCGAGAGTATAACAGCCTATATCGCCCATGACTGTGCATTTATTCTTATTAAGTGTATAGAAGAGTCCTCTGTGAGGGCAGCCCGCGCACATAACAGGCGGACGCATGGGTATCTGATCCTCCAGCTTTGTCCCCTTCTTTGCCTCTTCGCCGAAGGCTTCCCTTATCATGTTCTGGGAGAATTCCCCGAGAAGAGTTAACTTATCCTTTCCGGATACTTTAATGCCAAGTGCTTTTACATGATCCTCGATGATCGGATCCAGCTCCTCGACCACATAAAGCTCAGCGACTTTTGCGGCAAAGTCCTTTATAAGTTTGACCGGCAGAGGATTGACCATTCCCAGTTTCAGCACGGAAACCTTATCGCCGAATACTTCTTTCACATACTGATAAGATGTAGAGGAAGTGATGATACCCATATCGGTACCGCCCATCTCCACGCGGTTGATGCCTGAGGTTTCTGACCATTCGCGGAGTTTCTCTGTCCTCTCTTCAACAAAAGGATGACGCCTGATGGCATTGCCGGGCATCATCACATACTTGGGAATATTCTTCTCATAAGGCTTATCTGCAGGCACTACCCTTTCGGAGGTCTCTACCACGGACTGGGAATGCGCTACTCTGGTACACATCTTCATGATAACCGGAGTATCATAATCCTCGGAAAGCTTAAATGCCAGCTTTGCATATTCCAGCGCTTCAGCGGAATCAGAAGGCTCCAGCATCGGCACCTTTGAAGCTATGGCATGATGTCTGGAATCCTGTTCATTCTGTGAAGAATGCATGCCGGGGTCATCCGCTACACAGATAACCACACCGCCGTTTACGCCGGTATAAGACATGGTATAAAGGGGATCCGCTGCCACATTGAGTCCCACATGCTTCATTCCGCAGAAAGCCCTCTTTCCTGCTAAGGATGCTCCGAATACCGCTTCCATCGCCACTTTCTCATTAGGCGCCCATTCACAGTATATCTCATCGTACTTAGCGGCCTCTTCGGTCACTTCGGTACTGGGAGTTCCTGGATAGCTTGATACGAAACAGCAGCCTGCTTCATAAAGTCCCCTGGCGAACGCCTTGTTTCCCAACATCAGTTCCTTCATAGTATCATTCCACTCCTCTCTTAAGGACTTCCAGGCACATGCGTCCGTTGTGGTACGGACATTTCCACGGCTCTACTATAGCCCTTCTTTGTTTGTCTTCTTCACCGTCCGGCCCTATGGCATAGAACCACTCACTGCCTTCGCGTTTATCTATAACGAAGTCTCTGATAAACTGCCATTCGCATCTTGCTGCTTCCAGGAAATCTTTTCTTTCCGGCGCTTTCTGATATGCATTGATGAAGCCGATCAGCGTCTCAGCCTGAACCCACCATATACGGTCGGTATTCACCACTCCCTTATCGCATTCGTTGGCAAGACTCCGTCCGTCAAAAGCGGTCTTCTTCACGTTATCTGCCAGATCCATAGTGATAGGCTGCAACTTATTATTATAAGCCTGATCGCCGAGTACTTCAAGTCCCCTGTCTATGAGCCAGGATGTCTCTATATCATGTCCGTAGGAATACAGATCTATAAGGCTGTTATATTCCCTGTCGAAGAACACCTCCTGTCTGTGTTTCTCCGGGTCATATATCTTATCCGCAAATACGTCCAACATCCATTTAAGTTTATCCGCAACCTTTGCATTATGATCCACCCTGTACAGTTCCGTATAGGCCTCGAACACGTGCAACAGCGTATTCATGGTCTTGTCCGCCATCACGCCGTTTTCGGAGAGCTTGTCATTGTCACAGATCTCAAAGCGTTCATTGAAGGCTTCCATATATCCGAGGTCATCAGTGCATTTTTCTTCAATTATCTTAAACAGACCATAAGCCATATCAAGCGCTTCCTTATCCCCTGAAGCCTCGTAATATGAAGCCAGGGCATAGATGCAGAAAGCCTGGTTATAGGTATGCTTTGTGGTATCTTCCTTCTTTCCGTCATAAGTCATGGACCAGTATACTCCTCCGTTTTCCTTATCCATGCAATAATCTCTTAAAAACTCATATCCGTGACGGGCTTCATCAAGAAGAGCCTCATCTTTCAGATATGTATATGCATTCGAAAAGAACCAGGTGATACGGTTGTTAAGTATACAGCCCTTTACGGCCTTTTTATCAAGTTTTAAGTCATGATCCAAAAGCCCGTAATATCCGCCGTATTCGTCATCCCTTAAATTCTTCCAAAAGGGTATGATATGCTCCGTCAGTTCCCTTCTTACTTCTTCAAGCATTCCCATCTCTCAATATCTCCTCCAATTCTCCGTTTGCCTGTTCGTAGGATTTAAAAACTATGCCCTTCATCCCGAACTTTTCCGCTGCTTCTATATTTTTTTCCTGATCGTCAATAAATACGCATTCATCAGGTTTCAGCCCATATCTGTCGCATAAAAGCTCATAAATGCGCCTGTCGGGCTTGGTCAGTCTTTCAAAACCCGATATCACGCGTCCGTCCGTCACATCAACAAAGTCAAAGACCTTTTTGTGATGCAGCGTAAATGTTCCCCTGGGATAGTTAGATAAAAGATATACTCTGTAGCCGCGAGCTTTAAGTGACTCTATCCATTTTCGGCTGTAGTCGTAATTTCTTACTATATGTATGATATTGCCGAAAAAGAGTTCCGCTTCTTCCCTGAATTCCGGTACCTGGGCTTTCATTTCCGCTATAACTTCCGCTTCAGGCTTAAGCCCGAGATCCAGCTGGTGCCAGAACTCCGTCAATACGATTTTTTCACCAAAAAGCCGGGCCCTTTCTTCCGAAAAGCCCAGCTCATCAGTCATATACGAGTACCAGCAGAAATCTGCCAGCACCATACCTATATCAAAAACTATGTTTGCGATCATTTATGCCTACTGTGCGCAAACGCACTTTACTATCCCTTCCCATGTGGTAGACCCGTCGGAAGTATCACGTTTTCCCGAGCTGTCCGTATACGTCACCCAGACCGCATATGGCGTAAATGCGCCGCCTTTATGCTGTATATAGATATCGCTGGCTGCCGTATGCTGGGTCTTGATATGCTGCATGTATTCGCTGCTGTCAAGACTGTCCCAGCCCAAAGTCAGCATTACCTCTTTAGCCACCCTGTTCCCGTCGGGATCGGCCAGCTGCGAAAGACTGACTCCGTAAGTCGTAGCTCCCTCCATGAGAGCTATCGGCACATCGGAAGAAGGATCTTTCATTACTTCCGGATCCATCAGGGCATAGGTAACTGCAGCGGAGATCTCGTCAAGCAGACGCAGATCGGATGATACGTGGGCCTTCTCTAAATACCTTACCACATTTACAGCAACAATGGCAACAAGGATTGCCATGATCGCAATAACGATTATTACTTCAACCAGCGAAAAACCTTTATTATTTCTTTTCATACCCTTTCGCCTCCATTTTTGATAATATCACTGAAAATGTAAAAAACAAAGGGGTTTCATGGCTTTTTTTTTATAATTGACGACAAATACGCTGCTCGGTTATAATATGATACCAAGATTAAATGGGTCAAGCAGCAAAGCTGCTTACAAATGTCGCACAAAAACCGTCTCGGCAAGCTTGCTTGCCGGAGCGGTTTATGTGCAACATTTGCATACGATCTTCGATCGTATGCCCATTTGATCTTCGCAACATACTAAAAGGAGAATAAATATGGATATCGTTTGTCTAGACCTTGAAGGAGTGCTGGTACCCGAGATATGGATCGCTTTTTCCGAAGCCAGCGGCATACCCGAACTGAAACGTACTACCAGGGATGAACCCGACTATGACAAGCTTATGAAATGGCGTCTTGGCATACTCAAAGAGCATGGCCTCGGACTTAAGGAGATACAGGAAACCATTGCTAAAATTGATCCGCTTCCCGGCGCTAAAGAGTTTCTTGATGAACTCAGAAGCCTGACACAGGTGGTCATCATTTCCGATACCTTTACCCAGTTTGCCACCCCTCTTATGAAGAAGCTGGGCTGGCCCACTATCTTCTGCAACAGTCTTGAGGTTGCGGATAACGGGGAGATCACGGGCTTTAAGATGCGCTGTGAGAAGTCAAAACTGACCACGGTCAAAGCCCTTCAGTCTATGGGCTTTGATACTATAGCCGCCGGCGATTCCTTTAACGACCTTGCCATGATAGAGGCAAGCCGCGCAGGCTTCCTTTTCAGGACAACGGATGCCATAAAGAAAGACTATCCGCAGTATCCTGCCCTGGAAAGCTACGAAGAATTCCTGGCCGCCATAAAATCTGCTCTGTCAGCCTGATAATAACATCCCGGGGCAGCCCCCGGGATTTTATTTACGTTCAAGAATATATTTGCAGATCGGATTTCCCTCTGCCGAAAAACGTTCCTCATATTCAGTCATGATATTTCCCTGATTCATGACACTGTCATTATGGAGATCATATGTGATCTCCTTTATTTTGAATACACTCTCAGCAACTTCCTCTACCGCGAAATCAAACAATTCCCTGTTATCTGTTTTGAATTCTATCCTGCCGCCTTCCTTCAGAAACTGATCGTATCTTGCAAGAAACTGCCTCGAAGGAAGCCTGCGTTTCGCATGTCTGTCCTTGGGCCAGGGATCCGAAAAATTAAGATAGATGATGTCCACCTCTCCGGGCGCGAATACCTCCGTTATGTATTCCGCATCCATGCGTATCAGTCTCACGTTCTCCTTTGGCTGAGCCTCCAGCTTCTGTATGGCTCTCAGCAGCACGGATGAATATTTTTCTATCCCTACATAATCGATGCCGGGATTCTGCTCTGCCATTCCCATAAGAAATCTGCCCTTGCCCATGCCGATCTCTATGGCAAGGGGGGCTTTCCGCCCAAACTCTTCGCTCCATCCGCCCTTCAGTTTCTCCGCTTCATGTATGACCAGCTCGCTGGCCGCTATGGTCTCCCTCGACCCCGGTATATTCTTTAATCTCATTTCTCTTTCTCCTGCAGGCTTCCCGTTTATTACACATTGTGTTATAGTATATCACAATGAAAAAAATTCGCCTAACATTTATTCATATCCTGACTGTACTGTGTCTTATACCGACACTTCTTTTTTGCCTGCCTCTCAATGTTCTTGCCACTCAGGAGGAACTGCTGCAGGAAGCCGAAGAGAGAAAAGAAGAAGCCGTAGAGACCAACAACATCCCCTCCTGGCCCAGAGGTCCCAAGATCGGCGCAGAGGGAGCTATACTCATGGACGCTGTAACAGGCGCCGTCCTCTATGCCAAGAATGTAGACGAGGAGCTTTTTCCCGCATCCATAACAAAGCTCATGTGCTGTCTGGTTGCAATAGAGAACTGCAAGCTTGATGAAGTACTTACGGCAAGCGAAAGCGCAATAGCTGCCAATTCCTCCGACGGTTCCAACATGGGCCTGAGAACCGGCGAAAAACTGACTCTCGAGGAGCTGCTTTACGGAGTGCTTATCAATTCCGCCAACGAAGCCTGCAATGTGATCGGCGAACATATAGCAGGCAGCATGGAAGCCTATGTGGAGATGATGAACAAGCGGGCTGAGGAACTCGGCTGTTCCCATACTCACTTCGTATCCATAAACGGCCTTCACAATGACGATCATTATACCTGCGCCCGTGACATGGCCCTCATAGGAAAGGCCTTTTTCTCCCATGACATACTCTGCCGCATGGCCAGCACTTCCAAATATGTGATCCCCGAAACCGAAGAACATCCGGAACACCATCTTCATTCAAAAAACAAGCTCTATGCCGGCGGTGAATACGCATACGAAGGCATAGTCGGTTCAAAGACGGGCTTCACCAGCCATTCCCGCCAGACCCTTGTATCCTGCGCCCAGCGCGGAAACATGAGGCTCATCTGCGTGATAATGATGGAAGAAAGTCCCTATCAGTTCAGTGATACCGTAAGTCTTTTCAATTACGGTTTTGAGCATTTTTCCGATGTGAGCGCTGCCGAGAACGAAACCACCTATACCATCAGATCCTCGGATTTCTTTGAGACCGACGGAGATCTTTTCGGTGCCTCCTCGCCTCTTATCTCCATAGATCCCGATGCGCTTATCACTCTTCCAGATACCCTTAATTTCTCATCCATCAGCTCATCTATATCATATGTCGGAGCTTCGGATGACCGTATAGCCAATATTGATTACAGCTATGAAAACCTGCATATGGGATCGGCTTCCATACTGCTGGATACCAGCCAGTCCGCAGACGTGGACTTTATCCTGGGCGGGCTGCCTGTAGCCGATAACGAAAACAAGACATATATAAATATCAACACGGTCATCAGGATACTTCTCGGCTGTGCTGCCGGTGTCTTTTTACTTTTCATTGCAGGACGTGTAGCCGGCATACTCTTCGCAAGGCAGAAACGCCTGAATGAAATAAAGCGTCATCGCAGTCAGGTCTTAAAATCCCGTTCCGCTCTCAGAAAAGATTTCCGCAGCAGACATAAGGGCGGCATTCACAAACTGAAGAATTCTTCCGTCTACCGTGGCCAGAGCCGACCCGAAAACCGCAATCCTCAGGCAAGACCAGGTTCGGATGTCCGCCGTGATTCCAAGCCGCACAATACAGGCAGCCGCAGGCCTGTGCCTAAAAAAAGGCCCTCCGGTTCAGCTTCCGGAAGGCCCCGTAAGGATATTCAGATCAAGGAATTCTGAGATCATTCGTATTTTTTGCAAAGCTCCTCTATGAGCTTTCTTGATTTTGTAAAAGACTCCACCAGCTTTTCGTTGAAGCTTCCCGCTTCTCCGTTTACTACCATTGAGAATGCTTTATTCATGTCGAAAGCGTCTCTGTAGGGCTTATCACTGATCAGCGAATCATATATATCCGCCATGGAAACTATCTGCGCTTCCACAGGTATCTCATCTCCTTTCAGATGATCGGGATATCCGCTGCCGTCATATTTTTCATGATGATGACGCACTATGTTATAGCTGATGTCTATAAAAAAGTCGCTCTGCAGTTCTTCTATCTGCTTCAGCATCTCACAGCCTAAGGTAGTATGGGATTTGATCACTTCAAACTCATCCGGAGAGAGTTTCCCGGGCTTTAAGAGTATGGTATCGGAAATAGCCACCATGCCTATATCATGCAGCGCCGATGCGCTCTCGATCATCTCTATCTTTGATTTCGGAAGATCATAGGCCTCGGGATACAGCTTTGAAAGCATCTCTGCAAGTATACGGCTTATACCCTTTATCTTTTTGATATGATAATTTGATTCCAGATTACGGAATTCCACCAGGGAACTCATGACTTCCACAAGCCTGTCATTGTACGCGCTGAGTTCTTCATTTTTCTCTTTTATCTCCGCAAGCTGCTTATTGACGATAGCTTCAAGCTGTTCCCTGTGATGATATACGGTAACGGTATTCCTTATCCTGCCCTGTACCAGCGAGGGCACAAAGGGTTTAAGCACAAAATCCGCCGCTCCGTTCTCATAGCATTCATGCACCAGATCTTCATCAAGTCTTGTGGTCATCATGACTATGGGGATGCGCTTGGTCACGCCTTTCATCTTAAGCACCTTAAGCAGTGCCCGCCCGTCTACCACAGGCATATGCATATCAAGGAGCACAACCGCTATCTCCCTGAAATGGGCCATGATATATTCCATTGCCACTTTTCCGTTCTCTGCCAGTGCAACGGTATACTCTCCGTCAAAAAAGCTGCGGAGCATTTCCCTGTTTTCACCGTCATCGTCGGCCACAAGTATTGTAGTCCTAGCCATAGCGATTACCCCCGTAACATTAAGATCAACACTGTATCATTCCGCCGTCCTCGTGAAAACGGCCGCCCGGTTCATCCTTTTCAAACAAGGTTGATATTCCGTTTATAGTCATGTAGGTGTTGCTGTACACCGTGCGTTCCACCTTTATGAATCTTTTGCAGATTTCCGCCATTTCTTCTTCTATGGCCGCCTGCTCTTCCTGAATTGTTTCGATATCCTTCAACTGTCTTTCCAGCAGATCCTGGAATTTCAGGAATATAGGATGCTGTCTGCCCTGCATGGGTCCCAGCTTCTTAAGCACATCGGCCATGCCGCTCCTGGTCTTGTTCATGGCAGCTTCCACTTCGCGTCTTTTGTTTATTACAACGCTCAGCTTTGCCCCGAAATTGATCTTCTCACCCAGCCTTATTTCTGTCCTGATCCCCGCATTTGATCCCAGCGTATTTGTCTCTATCCCCGTAATTGCCGCCACCGATCCTCCGCAGATACTGGCTCTTCTTCCCTCGGTCTTTATGCTGCCTTTGCAGACTACATTACTGTTAAGTATGTATCCGCATTCAATATCTCCCTCTGTTTCAACCTTCACGTTTTCAAGAAATGAACAGGTCAGCTTTCCTCCGGCTTCTATGCTGCCTTTATCATTACCGTTCACACCTTTGCTGATAACGACATTTCCGCCGGCTTTCAGTCTTGCGCCTTCAACGAAACCGTTTATCATTATGTCTCCGTTTGCCTCGATGACTACGTTATCCCTGACGCTTCCGTTTATCGATATGGTTCCGTCATAGGAGACATTTCCGCTTCCGTATGCCACGTCACCCTGCAGCTCCAGGTGTTTCTGTACCGACATGGAGCCGTTTTTGACCGTCACCAGTCCGTCTCTCTGGGCTATGTAAGTGATACCGTCATCCATAAGCCTTATGCCGTCTACACTGTATTTTGTAATATCATTTCCTCTGACAGAATAGACCGGTATACCCGTAACGGATCTCCCGGGTTCACCCAGGGTAGCCGGATGATATATGGCAACCGTATCTCCTGCCTTAACCGAAGCATAACGTCTCGTCGCGCGGTAATCGATACTCCCGTCTTCACGAACGGAAGGACCGTTATCTCCCATGCCCTCTATCTTATACTCATAATATCCGTCCCTGCCGGGCTTTCCGACTGTTCCCGATGCAACCTGGTATTCCTCTCCGGGCTTGATCGTACCGGGCTTTTCAAAAAGGCCTTCGATATCAACACCAACCACTACATTGTATAATTCAAGAAGTTTGTCCAGCTTGGTGGCATTATAATCCTCAGGCAGCGCCACTGTGGGCTTGATGTATGCCTTCATCTGCTTGTCACGTATGATTATCCTTATCCCCGTATCCTTGTCAAAACGCTCTGTATCCAGGGCCTGAGGCATCTTATCATATTTTTCCTTAAGCAGCTTCATTCTGCGTTCCTGCATGTCCGGAGTGGAATATATAAGCCTCGCATACCCCTGCACATCCAGATTATCCATAAGACCTAAGCGTATCTCACGCATCTGTCTGTCTTTGTAAAACTTGTTCGCATAAAAAGTCACGTCCAGTCCCATTTCAAGTCCCAGACGTATCTCTCTCATCTGTCGGAACGAAAAGCCCGCATCATCATAAAAGCTCACATCAACGGCATGTTCCAGTCCCCGCTCTATCTCCTCGAGCTGTGTAAAACCATAGACCGCCTTATCATAGTCATCAATGCTCTTACGCTTTATACCGACCAGGATCTCAGCTTCGGGATCGACAATTTTAGCTTCCGTGCTTATGCTGTTTAAAGCCTTTTCAACTTCAGCCAGGGCAGACTTTTCCTCCTCTAAAGAAACAGCAGTAACAGACGCATCCGGCTCTTTTTCCGATTTAGCCTCTGCGCCTTTCTTTATCTTATCCTGCTTGTTCTGTTCTGCCTGGACCTGCTCGAGGAGTTTGAAGATATCTTCCCCTCCGCCAAACGGATCCTTACCCGGGCTGTCTGCCATATGCCTTATTTCCCTTCGTTTTTGAAAAGCATCCCTTCACTCTTTTTATCGATAAAATCAAAGAATTCTTTTATGCCATCCTCCGTAAGTTCCTTAAATCCGTCCTTCCAGAGAAGCAAGGTCTCCTGCATGCCGCTGCTTCCCTTAAAAAGCAGCACCCACAGTTTCTCTGTCTCCATGATGCCGCTCAGCGCGGTGTACTTAAGATCGAACTCCGTCTTATTGACCTTAACATGCATGCGGTCTGAATAAAAACTTACTATCTCAAATATGGCCCCTGCTCCATGGTCACGCAAGAGTCCTCTGTAATCCGTCCATTCCCTGAAAACATATCCGAAAGGTATCATCAGCGCAAAATACAGCGCAGCTGCCAGCAGGACCACCGCAAGAATCACAGACTTAAGCAATATCAGAGTCAACATAAAACCGGCTGCTGACAGTCCCATGAGCACCGTTGATGTGATCCTTATCCCCCTGCCGTTTTCCTTATACAGCTGCCTGTAATACTCCCTGTGCAGCTTTTTCGTCAGGATGAACCTGTTTTCATACATCAATCTGGCCATATTATGTAAATCATACCATATCCTTTAATCTTCCGCAATAGCCCATTTTATGATATAATACTGCCATTGCATATGCGTAACCCAAGCGGAAGCGTGTCGCCGTGTAATTATTGTCCGGGAGAACTACGAAGCATTTGGAAGGAAATGACATGGATAAACAGATGATCTGGCGGGTTCTGGATATGGAGCCCACAAAGGACGAAAAGCTCATAAAGGCAAGGTACAGGGAGCTGCTGCCGCTGCACAATCCGGAGGATGATGCGGAGGGCTTTAAGCAGCTGCGTGAGGCCTATGATGAGGCGATAAGACTCATTAACGCTCCCGATGAGGAAGAAGGAGCCGATAAGCCTGATGATGCCATCGAGCACTGGCTGGACCGTGTACGTGAGATTTATCCTTATCCGGAAAAGCGCATAGACGAGAGTCTGTGGTCCGAGCTGCTTTCGGATGATGTCTGCGTGGGACTTGATTCTTTTTATGAGACCAGAGAACGCTTTCTTGTCTTTCTTATGGATCATCATTATCTGCCTAATAAGATCTGGCAGCTTATAGACAGGACTTTCGGCATAAAAGACGATAAGAAGGAACTGCTGGAAAAATTCCCTTCTAATTATCTGCAGTATGTACTCTACCAGACCGATACCGAGACCTTCGGCGACTATTCGATCTTTGAGAAAAGAGAGGGCTTTAACGAAGAATCCCTGGATAAATATCTTATGCTGTATTTTGATATCTTCGGCATTTATTCCCGGACTTCAGGGGAGATAGAGATAGTTAACAGCAGGGATGATCTCGATGATGATAAGAAGAAAAGCGAAACCGAAAAGCTGAAAAATGAGTTAAGAAAACTCCCGGAACGCATACCCGAACTTGCCGAATACGGACTCTGGCATCCCTATGAGGATCTGCTGAAGCTGCGTATCAAGCTGACGCTGAAGGACGCATCCGGAGATACAAAAGAACTGCTGGAGCGTTACCCGGACGAACAGCTGATACTGAAGATCTGCGGTGAATACCTTGCCCTGCAGGGCCGGTGGGAAGAAGCCCGGGACTGCTGGGAAAAGATACTGAAAAAAGAGCCGGACAATCAGTCCGCCATCATGGATATGGCAACCTACCTTCATCATATAGGCGAATACGATGCTGCCGAAAATATGATAAGGGACAATATAGGCGGCGCCGGCGGCGGCCCGCATCTGCGCAATTTCTTCATCAAGCTTCAGGAAGACAAGCATGAAGCCCTTATGAAAAAGCTGAATGCCAATCCTGCCGATAACGACACCTACATAGAAGCCTGCTGGTCGCTCTTTCACAGCAACCGTTTTGATGAGACGCTTGAAATGCTTGAAAAGCGCGAATTCGAAAAAGGCACGTCGGAATACTACGACTACGCTGATATGCTGGGACGCATTTACCTTGAAAAGAGAGAGTTCGATAAGGCATATAAATGGCTGAAAGAATGGGAAAAAGAGCTGGAAAATCTTCCCGATGACGGCAGCGAGAAATACGGAAAACGTAAGAAGACTCTGGGTTATCAGAAATTCGTTATAGGCCAGTGCTGCTTCGAACTCGGAAAGGAAAAGACAGACACTTCCTGGTATAAAGTAAGTGAGGATTATCTCAAGGCCGCACTTGAAGCCGAAGAAGATACCTCCATGCATTTTATCTACAAGGATCAGCTGATGCAGCTCTATCTGCGCGCGGGCAGATATGAAGAATGCGTTGATATGTGCGATACCATGCTCGAAGAAGACGAGAACTACATACCGGCATATCTGCGAAGACAGGAGGCTTATTACCACCTCGGCAACGAGCAGGGCATAGTTGATGATTACCACAGCATCATCCCGGAAGTAAAGAACTATTACCGTACCTACCTGCTTGCCGTAAGGGTGCTGATCGACCACGCGCAGTGGGAAGATGCGGAAAGCGTCTTAAAGACCGCTAAGGACAACATGGTCTCCCATCCCATACTTGATATACAGAAGATACGCATACTTCGCGGAAGGTATGATGATAAGGAACATATGGACGAGGCGATAGACTGCTGCAACAAACTCATCGCCGCTTTTAACGAAAACCCCGAGCCTCCTTATGCGGATGACGAAGACAGACTTACCATCGATGACGCCTGGTATCAGCTGTATTGCGTATATGCCGAACATAATGATTTCAAGACTGCTTTCAAGCTTATCAACCAGCGTCTTAAAACCGGCTGCAAACATCTGCCCACAAATATGCTGCGCGCAAACATGCTGCGCATGGACAAGCGTAACAATGAGGCCATAAAAGCCTATAAGACAGCCCTGGAACTGGGCGCGGATGAAGGTGACGTGAATTATTATCTTATGCTCTGTTACCGCGCCCTTAATGATCATAAAAAACTGATCGAAGCCTATGAGAAAGCGATAAAAGCTTCTCCCGAAGCGGAAAAGCCCCGTTTTGAGCTTGCTCTCTACTATAAGGTCCTTTTCAAAAACGAAGAGCAGACCGAATGCTTCGACCGATCCGCTGAACTCCTGACCACACTCATCGAGATGTCGGGACATCCCAGATACTATGCCGAAAGAGCCTACCTGTATAAATTAAGAGCAAGGTACAGCGATGCTATAAAGGATCTGGAAGAAGCCTTACGCAGGGATCCGGAATGCCGTTATTTCTATGATTCCTCCTGGTATGATCTCGGCGATCTGTACTTCCTTACGGGCAACACAGAGAAGTCCATGGAATGCTTCGAAAAAAGCCGCGAACTCTTCGACGACGCCCACTACGGCGCGATCATGCAGCCCGCTGATGTATACGGTTCCCGGGGAGAATGGGCAAAAGCTCTGGAATGGCTGAAGAACTATTCCGATATGCTCCTCGAAGAACCCTTTTTCGCAAAGAAATACGCGGATTTCCATTTGAGCTGCAATCATCCGGAAAAAGCCGGTGAGATATATGATATCCTCTATAAGAACGGAAAGATAGATGAGATCGAGTATCACAGATACATACTTTCGGAAATAATGGTAAGCGCTCCTCAGGATTTCGATAAGGTTTTCGAACAGACCTGGAAGGCAATAGTAAAGCCGGCTCACTGTCATGACCTTATATCATTTACCGGTGTTGCGGTACGAGGTTATCTTACTGCCGACCAGAACACGATCAAAGCCGTGGAGACTTATATAGACATGGGCTGCGAGCTCTTATATGCAAGGCAGCTTAAAAAATGCGTGAAGTTTCTCGAAAAGGCCAAAACACTGCATGCCCTGCTGGGAGAGAGCGGCTATCTTCAGAATCAGGATGCCCGGGTGAGAAATACAATAGAGATCTACCGTCATCTCGCCCTCGCCTACAAGCTTTCAGGTCATGACAAAAAGGCGGCCAAGCACGCAAAAATATGCATGAACGTGCTCTTACAGAAGAAGCCTGCTATACGCAAAGTGGCCGAATTCACTTACGGCAAGAGGAACGAGGAATACTATCTTCACTCCTTTGAGGGTAAGAACCCCTACAGATACAAACTTCTTGCTTCACTGTTTCTGTGCATGGGCGATACGGATAAGGCAAATAAATATCTTGATATGGCAGAGTCTGCCCCTCTTTGCATTGACTGTCAGCACCAGCAGTGTTATGATGCTTTGTTGGTAAGAGGCTATGCCGAAGAGATAGCCGGACGACCGGAAGAAGCATTGAAGTATTTTCAGCGGGCCGTGGAGATCTGTCCAAGTGACAGGGAAAACACCATGGGCGTATATGTAAATAAAGAAAAACTAAAAGGTCAGGATAAATGATAGCAGGTATAGATCTGGGTACAACCAATTCGCTGATAGCCGTTTATACCGAAGACGGCCCTAAGATCATCCCCAACAGACTCGGGAAGAATCTTACCCCTTCGGTTGTCAGCGTTGAAGGAGACGAGGTATACGTAGGTGAGGTAGCTAAAGAAAGACAGCTGACTCATCCTAACGAAAGCGCCTCTGTCTTTAAGCGCGCCATGGGCACGGATCAGAAGTATAAACTCGGAGATAAGGAATACAGTCCCGAAGACCTTTCTTCCCTTGTACTCCGTTCCCTGAAGGAAGATGCTGAAGTTTATCTCGGGGAGGAGATCACGGAGGCAGTGATCAGCGTTCCCGCATATTTTAATGATGCCAGAAGACGCGCCACCAAACGTGCCGGCGAGCTTGCAGGCTTCAAGGTGGAACGTATCATCAGCGAGCCTACGGCTGCAGCCGTGGCCTTCGGTCTTTATGACATGCAGGAGGATTCCCGCATACTGGTCTTTGATCTCGGGGGCGGCACCTTTGACGTATCGGTGCTTGAACTCTCCGGTACCATACTTGAAGTAAAGGCAGTAGCCGGCGACAACTACCTGGGGGGCGAGGATTTTACCCGCATACTTAACGACATCTATTTAAGCCGCATAGAGAAAAAATACGACCTGGATGTTTCTTCCCTTGATGAGAAGACTCTCGGATATATACGCAAGCAGGCTGAGAATGCCAAGCTACAGTTCGAGCATGAAAAGAATGTTACAATGAGCTGCAATATAAACGGGAAAACAATGGAAACCACCATTTCCCTGGAAACCTATGAGAAAAAATGTGAGGACATCCTTGAACGCATAAGGATCCCTATCCGCAGATCCCTCTCGGATGCCAAGATAAAGCTTAAGGAGATAGACAAGGTCGTGATGGTGGGCGGCGCCACGAGGCTTCCCATAGTCAAGCATCTGGTGGCAAGACTCTTTATGGCTCTTCCGGATACTTCCGTACATCCCGACGAAGCCATTGCTCTCGGCGCTTCCATACAGGCTGCAATGAAAGAACGCAAAGAAGCCGTTAAGGAAGTGATACTGACAGACGTATGTCCCTTTACCTTAAGCACTGAAGTATCGGTGGAACGAGAAGACGGACGCTTTGAAGCAGGCCATGTATGCCCTATCATCGAAAGGGGCACCACGATCCCTGCCAGCCGTACCGAGACTCTTTATCCCCTGCATGACAACCAGACCTCGATCCATGTTAATGTACTGCAGGGCGAGAGCCGTTTTGCAAAAAACAATCTGGAGCTGGGTTTCCTTGATATAGAACTGCCGCCCGGCAAGAAGAAGGACAGCGGTTTTGACGTAACCTATACCTACGATGTCAATTCCATACTCGAGGTACAGGTACGGGTACATTCCACCGGCTTTGTGACCAAGCAGATACTTAAAGGCCGTGACGTGGACATGACGGACGAAGAAATAGAAAAACGCATGGAGGAACTTTCTTATCTGAAGATCCCTCCCAGAGAACAGGAACACAACAAATTGCTCCTTTCAAAAGGCGAACGCCTTTATGAAGAGCACTTCGGTGAAGACAGGGAAGTCATAGAATATCACATCCGTCTTTTCGAGCAGGCTCTGAATACCCAGGATCCTGTCCGTATGGATGCAGCAAGGGAGGAATTCCGGGAATTCCTCGAAGGCTGGGATTAAACGTATAAAAAAAAAGCCACGTTGCCGTGGCTTTTTCTTTATACTCTCTTAAATGCCGGTATCACATCAAGCGGCGCATCGACGTTTATCGTCACGCCTCCGTCATATACCTTATTTGTATTGATATCCTCCCACTTGCCTGCAGGCAGGTATACTTCTCTGCTGCGCATACCAAGCTCCATTACCGGAGCTACCAGGTAGGAAGGTCCGAACATGTACTGGTCTTCCAGCTCCCAGCACTTCTTATCCTCCGGGAATTCGTAGAACATCGTACGTATCACGGGCGAACCGTTTTCGGAAGCCTCCTTCATAAGTCCTGCGGTATAATCCTTAAGGCTCATGCGAAGCTCAATGTACTTTTTCATAATTGCTTCGGCCTCTTCTCCGTAGCTCCAGATCTCATTGGGCTGTCCGGTAAACAGATATCCGCCTCCGAAATCCCTGTCATCCAGGGTAGGAATATCTCTGGGTCCTCTGTCCCCGTGCAGACGCATAATAGGTGAGAACACACCGAAACCAAACCATCTGAGCAGCAGTTCCACAAAATCGGGATCCTTCACATCATCGGTCATAAAGCCGCCGATATCCGTTGTCCACCAGGGTATACCTGCTATACCCGTATTGAGTCCTGCTGAAAGCTGATCTCTGAAAGCCTCAAAAGTCGAAGGTATGTCACCGCTCCAGAGCAGCGCTCCGTATTTCTGCGAACCTACCCAGGCTGATCTGATAAGTGAAAGGGGTATCTCCCCTCCATCCGCAACTGTTCCCTCAGCTACCACTTTCAGATAGTTCTTCGCATATTCACAGCCGACTTCAGCGCTCCTTCCGGTAAAATAACGCATATTGTCAAACTGATATACTGCGCTGTCGGGCTCGGCATTGTCGAGCCAGAACAGGTCTATGCCGTATTTTTTATAATTGTCTTTGAGCTTCTTCCATACAAAATCCCTGGCTTCGGGATTGAAGGTATCAAAGATCGCACATTCTCCCTGGTAATCATAGGTCTCTATCGTGCCTCTGTCAGTCCGGGCAAGCATGTTCTTTGAGAGCATCTCCTCGAAGTTCTCGCATCTCTTGTCTACCGAAGGCCATACGGATACCATTACCTTGGTCCCGTCCGCATGCAGTTCGTCAACCATTGCCCTGACTTTATCTTCGGGCCAGTATTTCTCGTCGAAACACCAGCTTCCCTGATAAGGCCAGTGGAAGAAATCTATTACCATCACATCGAGATGTATGCCCATCTCCTTGTATTTCCTGGTCACTGCCAGCACTTCTTCGGGAGTACGGTATCTCAGCTTGCACTGCCAGAAACCGAGGTACTCACTGCCAAGCACCGGAGCGCGGCCCACAACTTCGGTATAGTTTTTCACGATAGCCGCGGGGGTATCATCCACGGTTATCCAGTAATCTATCTCTTTGGACTCATCGCCCACCCATTCCGTCAGGTTCTTGCCGAAAGAAACCCGGCCGCTGGCGGGGTTGTTCCAAAGGAAACCGTAACCCTTTGATGAAAGAGCGAAAGGAATGCTTACCTGTGAATTACGCTGTGCCAGCTCCAGCATACAGCCTTTCAGATCAAGATAAGGCTGCTGATACTGTCCCATACCGAATATCTTTTCATCTTCGTTTCTTTCGAAACGCACGGCGATCTTAAAGGCATCGGAGGCGAGGCCCACATATTCCCTGGCCGTAACCTTCAGACACCTGCTCTCCTTTGTCAGAGGCTCGCCGTAAGCCCTGTTATACTCATAGAGCACTCTTTCATCATCCTTAAAGAACTCGATCATGCCCGAAGGATTGATCGCTGCACGGATGCGGCCGTTGCTTATGCTTGCGGTCTTTTCGGCGATCTTAATACCCGCACTGCCCTTTTCAACGTTTTCGGTCAGTGCCCTGTCCCTGCCTGTAAACGCCGTCAGCTGAGTCGAACGAAGCCTCAGGGCATTCTTGCCCCAGGGCTCTATACGAAGGATCTCAGCTCCTTCGCGTCCTATTAGCGCATTGCCGTCTTTTTCAAATCTCATACGTAACCTCCTGCTTTCTTAATGTACCCCAGCACAAATACCAAAGGAGAATTCCAGTAAATGGTTATCTCATTGGTCGAATAAGAAAGTATATTATCCGCATATCTGCGCATTGCGGGTCTGTCACTCATATTTTCCATATTTGCGGCTTCATCGCCGGGCCTGTAATTGGGTCCTCCGGATACAAAGCCGGGAATAGGATCGTCTATGCCGTCTGCTATGCCGGGTCTGTTGTGGGGATTCCTGAAAGCATTCTCACCTATACCGGTCACATAGCTTAAATTCATGGCATTCCTGCCGAAGATATAATCAAGCTGCGCCTTTGCGGCTTCAAGATAAGAAGCATCCGTCGTGAGTTCATGGGCATAACACAGTATCATCGCATTCATCAGCACCACCATGTTACTGCCCCAGGTAAACTCCCTGGGTCTTAAAGTAAACTCGAAAGCATTAGACTCTGAAAGCTGCTTAAGCCTGTCAGCTTCATCCATCCACTTTAACTTTATCCTGTTATACAGATCACTTCCGAATATCTCTTCACCGCCCGTCAGGCAGCAAAGCGAAGCAAAACCACCCACATCGGCCCAGCCCAGAGCCGTCAGATTGACCTTTAGCTCCATCGTGTCCTGAATGATAAACTTTGCCTTATCATCTTTCTCACTCCTGTAGATCTCCATGGCAGCCCAGAAGCGCTCATCCGCATCGGAACGGTCATAATAGGTCCCTGTCAGCACTTCCTTCGGGTTCTCGAAAATAAAGGAAGGATTCTCAAGCAGCCAGTTCCAGCTCTTTAAAGAGGCCGCTTTGAGCACTGCCGCATATTCCTCATCAAACTCTTTGTATATTCTCGCTGCCAGCGCCATTACTGCGGCAAGATCAGCAGTCGCAAGGCTGGATACCGGTGTCACCGCTACAGGCAGCTCATCATCCGAGGGCATGATGAAATCGCAGAAGTTCATGGATGTAGCCTTATGATGAACTCCGCCGTCCTCTTCCTGCATAAGAAGCATCCAGTCCAATTCATATTTACATTCGGCAAGTATGTCCGGATATTTTCCGCCGCTTTCGGGTATATTCACATCTATTGAGAGCTGCTCTCTCTCCAATTCGAATCCATAGAGAAGATGCCCCAGCGCGACAGCCGCTGCGGTCACATATCTTCCGAAGTCACCGGCATCATGCCAGCCCCCGTGCATCTTCATTTTTCTCTCGGGATTCAGAAGATCAAAAGCATCTCCGAGATGACAGGCCTTTCTCTTAAACCTGCCTGCGTACTTCTCTTCCAGTTCCATGCCGCAACGCTGGAAATAAAACATCTTAAGCGCTGCCTTAAGAGCTTCGTCATAATGATCATCGCTTATAACGAAGCTGCAGCTCTTATTTCCCTCAGCATCTTTGAAATAGTAAGTACCTGTCTCAGTGATGTCGCTGAAATCTATAATCCCCGCTTCTTCCCCACTGTTCTCATCAAAGGAAAGCTTTACGTTCCCTTCCTTAACCACTTTTCCGTCTTTATTCAGGAGTTCGTAGTGTGATGATGACGTAAGGGTCGCATGCTTGACGGATGACCCGTAGTACCCCGCCTGATTCACGTATATCATATACCTTCTCCTTATGTTCTGTCAGGCTAAAGCCTGCTCAAGATCAGCTATAAGATCCGCCTTGTCTTCAAGCCCGCAGGACAGACGTATCAGTCCTGCCGGTATGCCTGCTGCCTCCAACTGCTCGTCGGTCATCTGACGATGGGTAGAAGTAGCCGGATTTAAACAGCAGCTTCTTGCATCAGCCACATGTGTCTCTATTGCTATAAGTTTAAGCTTCTTCATAACGCTCTCTGCCGCAGCCCTGCCGCCTTTAAGCTCAAAGCTTACCACACCGCAGCCTCCGCAGCCAAAGTATTTCTGAGCTCTCTCATAATAAGGATCTCCCTTAAGTCCGGGATAGCTTACCTTTGTTATCTTATCCTGGGCTGCAAGGAACTCCGCAACGGCCGTGCCGTTCTCCACATGCCTGGGCATGCGTACATGCAGGCTCTCAAGTCCGAGATTCAGAAGGAAAGCATTCTGGGGACTCTGTATGCAGCCGAAATCCCTCATGAGCTGCGCCGTAGCCTTTGTGATGAATGCGCCTTCCTTACCGAATTTCTCAGCATAGGTTATGCCGTGATATGAATCATCGGGAGTGGTAAGTCCCGGGAATTTGTCCTTATGAGCCATCCAGTCAAATTTACCGGAATCTACGATCGCTCCGCCCACACCGGCTCCGTGTCCGTCCATATACTTGGTGGTAGAGTGTGTAACGATATCAGCTCCCCACTCTATAGGTCTGCAGTTTACCGGAGTAGGGAAGGTGTTGTCTATGATCAGCGGAACGCCGTGCTCATGCGCCACCTTGGCGAATCTCTCGATATCAAGTACCGTAAGCGCGGGATTTGCTATAGTCTCACCGAATACCGCCCTGGTATTGTCCCTGAAAGCAGCGTTAAGTTCGTCTTCGTCAGCATCGGGCGAAACAAAGGTCACATCTATGCCCATCTTTGCCATGGTCACGGATATCAGATTGAAGGTTCCGCCATAGATAGAAGATGAAGCAACTATATGAGATCCGTTTTCACAGATATTAAAAAGAGCAAAGAAATTAGCTGCCTGTCCCGAAGAAGTGAGCATACCTGCCGCACCGCCTTCCAGAGCTGCTATCTTTGCTGCAACATAAT
Source organism: Lachnospiraceae bacterium (assembly GCA_016281335.1). GTDB lineage: Bacteria > Bacillota > Clostridia > Lachnospirales > Lachnospiraceae > NK4A136. The sequence goes on from JAEEIK010000082.1 coordinate 44,236, forward strand.
CATTTGTAGGATTCTGAAGTCTGGTATAGAAATAACCGCTGGCCTCCAGATCAAAGAGTTTACCCATGTCTTCACTGGTATCATATTTGAAAGTTGTGGACTGGATTATGGGTATCTGCCTCGGTTCTCCGTTCCCCGGCGTATAGCCCGCCTGTACACATTTGGTACCTGTTCCAAAAGCCATTTTTTTAGTCTCCTTTTATTTTATTTTTCGGCTATGCTATCATACCATATATCATTCCCGTCTTCAAGTTATAAAAGGGCTTTTCAGACGTATTCGAACATCCCTTCCGCATCCTCTTTCTTCACGCTTTCCTGTATCTTCAGGACTCTTACCTTAGTCTCCTTATTCCCGAAGGCTATGGTTATGATATCACCGGCCTTGACCTCGGTTCCGGCCTTGGCCACACGGTCTCCTATCATTATACGCCCGGCATCGCAGGCCTCATTGGCCACCGTGCGTCTCTTTATCAGTCTCGACACCTTTAAATATTTATCCAGTCTCATAATTCATTCTCCCGATAAAAAAGGGAGGGCCTATGCCCTCCCTCGATTATTGTTTTAAAAACTTCTTAGTTAAGAGCATCCTTGAAAGCCTTACCAGCCTTGAACTTAGGAGCCTTGGAAGCAGCGATCTTCATGGTAGCGCCGGTCTGAGGATTGCGGCCTGTACGAGCGCTTCTCTTGGTTACTTCGAAGGTACCGAAACCAACCAGTGATACCTTGCCGCCCTTCTTGAGCTCTTTTGTGATGGTATCTGTGAATGCATTAACAACTGCCTCTGCATCTTTCTTTGTAAGGCTTGCCTTATCTGCGATTGCTGCTACTAATTCTGTTTTGTTCATTTTATTACCTCTCCTTTTATGTTTGATTTAAAAGCTTTTCGCTTTAAAAAGCTACATTAAACGTTATATTAGTTTTTTGCTGATTTGTCAAGGGCAGACACACAATATATGGTGATTTTCGGCCTGTTTTGTGATTTTTTTAGCAAATTAGAGTAAAAAAACCGCCTATTTTCAGAGTTTTTACATATTGCAATCTGTTTTTCCCTTAATCTATGGGGTCTAATTCGGAAAAAGAATAATTCAGATCCGACTCCTCCGCCCCGACATTGATCGTATAGCTTCTGGTCTGATATCCGCTCCGCCTCAGCGTTATCACATAACTGCCTGCTTCCCTTAAAAATGAAATGGGGGATATGCCTATATAAATGCCGTCTTTATATACTTCCACATCTTCGGGAGCATCTATATACACTCTGTACTGTCCCACACTTACCGCATCTTTTATATCCGAAGCCGGAACGGGTGTCGGTGTAGGCGTAGGCTCAGTCTCCACATCAATCATTTCCACCGTATTTCCGCGCGGTTCCTCTGTAGGTACCGGCGTGGGCGTGGATGTAGGTTCGGAAACAGTGCTGTTTTCCGATGCCGAAGCATTGGGATCTTTTTCCAGTATGATATTCAGATTGGCCAGCTCGGAGCCGACCTTTATATATCTGCTCACCGTGATATAACCGTCTGCGGCAGCCACCATCTGATGTATGCCGTAGGAGAGCTTTACCTTATCGCTTGTATCCGTTTTCTCGCCGTCTATATAAACCCTGGCCTCTTCGGGTATCACGGTAAAGATTATCGATCCGTATTCCGGCTCGCTTACCCATTTGCTGACATCTATCGATATCTCCTGACCTTCCTTCACGCTTATGTTTTCCGTTCCCGAAGATCCTTTATGAGAAACGGTTACCGGATAAGTTCCTTCGGGTACCGCAAGCAGCATATCGGGCTGTATCTGGCTCACCAGCCTGTCACCTGCCTGAACCCAGCCTCCGACAAAATAATCACTGTTTACCAGTCTCAGATAGCCGTGACCCTCTTCCACAAAGATCCCGTATACCGTATGGTCCATGCCCGTTACCCTTAGCCTGTCCATACCGTTTATGTCCATGAGCTCACCTTCTCCCGTATCAGTCATCACCACAAGATCTTTACTGAGACTGTAGAGTTCTCCGCCAAGGCTTATATTTCTTCCCTTTGCGTCCGGAGCAAAACCTTTAACGTTCTCGAAAACAAAGGCTTCGGGTGAAAGTTTCAGCGTGTTGAGCCTCTTCCTTCCGTGCACGAAAGTCACTTCCGCCATAGCCCCGGTATCCACCTGGGCTAAGCTTATAGGCTGTGAATATTTATCCGCATAGGAAGTAGCCCCGTCAAAATTCAGGGTATATTTTTTGCCGAGTTCAAGATTCAGAAAAGTTATCGTGTTATTCTGCAGATCCTTGCTGACCACCAGGGCAGTGTCTATGGAATCAAAATTACCCGCAAGCGCAGGAACAAAGCCCGTCTCCTGACTTTCGACAGGCTTAGGTGTATCTGTCTGCGCACAGCCGGAAATAAGCAGGCCTCCGCAGAGCATGAGCAGGGCTGCTTTTTCTATTCTTTTTTCACTCTTTGCCTTTAACATATTTTTCCAGCAGATACTCTTTCGTATTGTGCTCCGGATACTCCAGGACATCGTTTAACATTTCGTTTAATTTCTCTCCCATAGCCGGTCCCGGGCTGATCCCCGCGGCTATCAGATCCGCGCCTTTTACGCTAAGCTGTGACAGAGTCACACACTCGGCCTGTTCTTCTATCTCTTTCCAGAGTTCATGTATACGGTAAATCCGCTCAAGCTTCTCTTCTCTTTTGTACATGCTCTGGGCTTTCACATCCGCTTCCTGCACATAAAACACCAGCGGGAAAGCCTCTCTGCCCGCTCTGTTGATGAAACGTCTGAGCAGCCGTCTGTCAGCCTCCGTCCTGTCATCATGGAATTCTATCAGCTTCTTCACGCGGTTTATGGTATCGTTATCATACTTAAGCCTCTTAAGTATGGTATCCGCCATCTCCGCGCTTTTTTTCGGATGTCCCTTAAAATGACATACGCCCTTATCATCCATGGTCTTCATCAGCGGTTTTGCGACATCATGGAGCAGCATGGATATCCTTAAGAACTTCAGCGCCTCAGGAAAAGCGTCTTCCCCTATCTCTTCCTTAAGCGCTCCGCAATCTATGTTTTCCAGGCTGTGCAGCGTATGCTCGCCCACAGTATAACAGTGATGCGGTGTTTCCTGGGTCGTCTCCATGCAGGCATTGAATTCCGGAAGAAAATATTCAGTAAGGCCGTATTCGTAAAACAGCTTAAACTTGTAAGGTTCTGCGCTTACAAGGAGCTTTTCGACTTCGACGCGTATCCGCTCGGCGCTTACCTTTTCTATATTGGCGGAGAGTTCTTTAGCCGCTGCTGCCGTGCCTTCATCAATGCTTCCTTTCAGCTGCGCCGCGAAACGCACGGCGCGCATCATCCTCAGGGCATCTTCCGAGAATCTTTCATACGGATCCCCGACACAGCGTATTATTCGGTCCTTAAGATCTTCTCTTCCGTTAAAGAGATCCACGATACCGCGCTCCGGATGCCAGGCCATTGCATTGATCGTAAAGTCCCTGCGTTTCAGATCTTCTTCAAGACTTTTGGAAAAACTCACTTCCTTCGGGTGCCGTCCGTCCTCATACACCCCGTCGATGCGGTAGGTCGTCACTTCATAGGATTCCAGCCTTCCGGCCTCTTTTAACAAAACGGTGACCGTCCCGTGCTTTATACCGGTATCCACAGTTCTCCTGAAAAGCTGTTTAACCTCTTCCGGCAGCGCCGAGGTCGTGATATCCCAATCCGCCGGCACCCTGTTAAGCAGGCAGTCCCTTACACAGCCTCCGACTGCATAAGCCTCAAACCCTGCATCCTCCAGGGTCTTTATGATATGCTTTACACCATCAGGCATCAGTTTTGTATCTGCCTCAGCCTTCTGCATAGCTGTTCAATGCTCCGATCACGTAATCCTGTTCTTCATCTGTAAGTCCGTTATACATGGGTATTGAAAGCACGGTATCCGCATATTCTTCCGTAACAGGCAGACTTCCCTTCTTTATCCCGAGATATGCATATGCCTTGGACAGATGAGGCGGTACGGGATAATGCACTATAGTATCTATGCCTTTTTCTTTCAGGTATTCCGCCAGCTTATCCCTGCTCTTGCACCTTATCACGAACTGGTGATATACATGCTCCGAGCCTTTCCTCAGCTTGGGCAGTATGATCGCGGGATTGTCGATCTCCTTCAGATAACGCTCTGCCTTTGACTTACGCTCCGCCGTAAGCGCTCTGATATGTGAGAGCCTCACGCCTAAAAGCGCCGCCTGTATCTCATCAAGGCGGGAATTGATACCCACCTCATCATTGTAATATCTCTTTTCGCTGCCGTAATTTCTCAGCATCCTTATCCTGCGGTCAGTTTCCTTATCGTTTGTGATCACCGCGCCGCCGTCACCGAAAGCTCCGAGATTCTTTGACGGATAAAAGGAAAAGCAGCCCGCAGAACCGAAGGTTCCGCTCATCTTTCCCTTGTATGCTGCGCCGTGGGACTGAGCACAGTCCTCTATCAGCTTAAGGCCGTGTTTTTCACATATCGCGCATATCTTATCCATTTCCGCGGTCTGACCGTAAAGATGTACCACCATCACGGCTTTGGTCTTCTCCGTAATCTTTTCTTCTATACGATCGGCATCTATCTGATAATATTCATCAGGCTCCACGAACACCGGAGTAGCTCCTGTCATGCTTATGCCCATGACGCTGGCGATAAAGGTATTGCCCTGTACGATCACTTCATCACCCTCTTTTATATCCAGCGCCCTGCAGGCCAGATACAGCGCATCGAGGCCGTTTCCGGTACCTGTACAGTATGAAGCCCCGCAGAAAGCAGCAAAGTCCTTTTCGAATTTCTCCAGTTCCCTGCCCATGATATACCAGCCGGAACGCAGTACTCTCAGCGCTGCATTTTCAAATTCAGCGTGGTACATACTGTATGCCCGGTCCAGCCTGTTTGTCATTATCCTGTCCATACACCCGTCTCCTTATATTGCGCTTTCTCCCGGAGGGACCATTCCCTATATAGAAAATGAATCCTCCCGTACAGAGAGGATTCTCCTTTATCACTTTCCGATGAAACAGCCGGTAAATGCTTTATTCCAATTCTATTCCCTGTGCGCGCAGGTATTCCATTACATCTCCGACAGTCTTGAAATTCTCAAGATCCTCATCCTCGATCTTAAGTCCGTATTCTTCCTCCAGCGCCATCACAAGTTCCATCAGTTCGAAAGAATCAGCCCTCAGATCATTCATGAAATTAGTGTCTTCGGTGATCACCGTTCCTTCCGACAGATGCAGCTGTTCTATGATCATTTCAGAAATCTTTTCTAACATGTCCGGTTCTCCTATGCTCGTTTCTGGTATTTATACTATACCCCTCGCGATAGAGTATATTCAAGCCCTATCTTTTTGTCAAGCCTTATGTAAACAATTATATATTTCTCTTTTCGGTATCCCGCGGTCCAGGGCCGCCTGCTTCATAGCTTCCTTATGGTCCATGCCCTGATCCTCATACAGCTTTACATGTTCTTCCACGGTCATTTCTTCATATTTTTTTCTTTCTTCGCTGACTATCTCCTCCGGACTTTTCCCCGCTATCACCAGCACATACTCACCTCTGGGTTCATTCTCCTCATAGTATTCAAGCGCTTCACCAAGCGAAGTAGGTCTTACCTCTTCAAAGCGCTTGGTCAGTTCCCTGCACACCGACAGCTTCCTGTCTCCCAGGGTATCATATAGCAGCTTAAGCGTAGCCTTCAGATGATGAGGAGCTTCATACATTATTATGGTCCTGCTCTCTCTCTGAAGCTCAGAGAGCACAAACGAACGCTCCTTTTTATCATGGGGCAGGAAACCCTCAAAACAGAAACGTCTGCCGGATATGCCGGAAAGACTTAAGGCCGTTATGCAGGCACAGGCTCCTGGCAGGGATGTCACGTTTATCCCTTCATCATGGCACATGCTTACAAGCACTTCACCCGGATCCGAAATGACCGGAGTCCCCGCATCAGTGATAAGGGCCACGTTCTTCCCTTCCTTCAGCATGCCTATAATGGTCACGGCCTTGTCATACTTATTGAACTCATGATAGCTGGTCATGGGCGTATGGATATCAAAATGATTGAGCAGCTTGAGGCTGCCCCTGGTATCCTCGCATGCTATCATATCCGCTTCATTAAGTGTCCTTATCACCCTTTCCGTAATATCTTCGAGATTACCTATGGGTGTGGCGCACAGATACAGAGTTCCGTTCAAAAACCGTAATCCTCCCTTATCTCTTTTGAATATACTCCTTCACTCTCATAAATGATCAGCGGCTTCTCGACCCGAACTCCCGGCCCGCCGCCTTTTACCGCTTCCATAAGCACCATGGCGGGTTCCCTGTCGATATAGGGGTGCACAAATCTTAAACGCTTTACTTCCAGACGGTGATCAGCGAGTGTCCTTATAAGTTCAGGTACCCTCTCAGGTCTGTGTACCAGAGCGATACGGCCTCCGTTATTCAGCCAGAAAGCTGCTGCCCTGCATACATCATTAAAATCACACATCACTTCATGCCTTGCTATCATTTTGGCATCATCCGGATTATTAAGGCCTCTGCCGCCCGCGATATATGGCGGGTTACAGCTTATCACATCAAAAGAAGCAGGTTTGAAATATTTCCCTGCCTCCCTTATATCTCCCCGGACTATCTCTATCTTATCTTCCAGTCCGTTCATCCGTACATTTCTGTCAGCCAGTTCGGCGCTCATTTCCTGTATCTCTATGCCGCAGATCTTAGCCGCCTTGGTTTTCGCCGATAAAAGCAGGGGAAGTATCCCGTTTCCGGTACACATATCCAGCAGCTTTTCTCCCGGCTTTACCCTTACAAAGCCCGAAAGCAGCACCGCATCCATGCCGAAGCAGAAGGCTTGCGGATCCTGGATCAGCTTTAAGCCCGATAGCTGCAGATCGTCAACTCTTTCATTGTCACGGACAAACAGTTTTTCATCCATCACTGTTCTTCTCCGTCTTATCGGTCTTATCCGGCTTATCGCCCCTGTTCTTATCCTGGCGCTTATTCTTCTTCCAGTTGTTGTTCTTCTTTTTGTTGTCTCTGTTGTCTTTGTTATTATCCCTGTTATTGTTTTCTTTGTTTTCTTTGTTTTCTTTGTTGTCCTTATTATCCTTGTTGTCCCTGTTCTCCCGTCTGTCTCTGTTATCCCTGTTTTCTCTGGGTTCCCTGTTCTCCCGGCGCTCTCTGTTGTCCCGGTTCTGACGGGCAGGCTTCTCCTGACTTTCCGGCTCATCCACTGCCTCGAGCTTCTTTAACTCCTTAAGTTCTTCCTCTGTCAGATTATCATTTTCTTTCTTGCCCTTGCGACGTTTAATGAACTTCAGCTCATCAACATGGTATTCCTCTATCTCGCGCTCATCATTTTCTTCGACTATGACCTTGACGCGCTGTCTCAGCACATCCACGCTGGCAACCTTGCCTTCTATGCCAAGCGGCGTGGTCACCGTATCACCGTTCCCCGGAAGGTTCCTGTTAAGATAAGCATAGGTATCGGCCTCATATTGCAGACAGCACATAAGCCTTCCGCACATGCCCGAGATCTTGCCCGGATTTAAGGAAAGATTCTGTTCCTTTGCCATCTTTATCGAAACGGGAATAAAATCCGTCATATAGGCATGACAGCACAGCTCGCGTCCGCAGGTGCCTATACCGCCTATCATCCTGGTGGCATCACGCACGCCTATCTGTCTTAATTCTATCCTTGTATGGAAAAGCGAAGCCAGATCCTTTACCAGCTCTCTGAAATCCACCCTGCCGTCAGCGGTGAAATAGAAGATGATCTTGCTTCTGTCAAAGGTGTACTCCACCTCTATGAGCTTCATTTCCAGTCCGTGTTCTTTGATCTTCTGCTTGCACAGACCGGCAGCCGTCTTTTCTTTTTCCCTGTTCTCTTCATTCTGACGGTCGTCTCTCTCACTTGCTATCCTTAACACCGGCTTGAGGGGCGCCTTCAGCTTTTCCTCCTCTATCTCACGGATACGGTCCACTGCCGTTCCGTATTCCATGCCCTTCGTAGTCTCTACTATCACATGCATGCCGCGTTCTATCTTCAGTCCGGCAGGATCAAAAAAATAAACCTTTCCCCCGGTGTTGAATCTTATTCCTACGATCGTTTTCATATCCTCAATGCTCCTTGATGGTAAGCAGCAGAAGCTCCATGGTCAGCTCATAGGATACCTGGCTCTTCAGACGGTTCTTGGCTGTCTCAAGGGCCTGTATGATCTCCTCTATGCCTTCATAGTCGCTGTACTGCGCTACCTTCTGTATACTCTGTATTTCATCTCTGAATATCAGGTGGTTTAAGTCATGGGTTGCCTTAAACAGCAGTATATCCCTGTACCAGACCGCCATTATATCCAGATAATCATTTATGTCAAAACCGAACTCACGGATAGCCTTTAAGGTATCCATGATATCCACGGTATCCATCTCCCTGATGTTCTTCAAGAGGGAAAGGGCGCTCACCCTGATCTTGTCAAAATCTTCGCTTGAAGCCAGGGCTTTGGCACGGCCCACATTACCCCTTGCAAAAGCTATGCATATCTCGGCCCTGCTCTCGGGTACATGGAGATTCTCCATCAGATACTTACGCATCTCATCATCCCGTACCGGCTTCATCGTCAGGGTCACGCAGCGGCTGCTGATGGTGGGAAGCAGGCTCTCGGTGGAACTGGTAAGTATCAGGAATACCACATAGGCAGGCGGCTCTTCTATGGTCTTTAAAAGAGCATTCTGGGCCTGGGGCGTCATCTTCTCGGCTTCCTCTATCACATAGATTTTATACTTCGAACTGTAAGGTTTTATCTGCACGGTTTCGATGATGCCGTTGCGCACGTCATCAACACCTATGGTATTGGGCTTCTCATGCTGTACATATATTATATCGGGATGGTTGCCGCTCATAGCCTGGGAACACGAATGACAGTTTCCGCAGGGTTCCGCAAAGCCCTTATCATCCACGACCGGAGCTTCGCACTGAAGCGCCTGGGCAAAGACCTTTGCCACGAATTCCTTGCCGCTTCGTACTTCGCCGTAAAGTATGTATGCATGTGAAACCTTGCCTGCAGCGATAGATGCCTGCAGCTGATCTTTTATCTGCTGTTGTCCAATTATATCCGCAAATCCTGCCATGCCCATCGCCCCCTTTTATGTGAAAAGATCCAGTAAGAGTCCCCTGATCTCCCCTATCTTTGACAGTATCTCCATGTGGTCCTTTTCTTCCTTGACAAGCTCCTGCGCCAAAGCATCCAGGTTCTCATCCACCAGTCTGACGATCCCGTAGACTCTGTGCCTGCCTCTCTTATCCAGGAAGTTCTCCCTTGAGAATTCATGGGAACGGTTCACCACTTCGTTCATGAATTCCTTTATCAGACTGCGATATTTCTTCATATCGCGTATATCTTTTTTCTTGCCCAGCTTCTCCCCCTGGGCTGTGATCTCACTCATCAGACTGGTGAGCTTTTCCTGCAGTTCGCTTTCTTCTATATGGGAAGCCAGCATGAATTTAAAGCTTCCGTCACCTTCGGTGACCGCTTTTGTTTCATTTACCTGTACCGGCTGCGTTAACTGATTTATCTTCAGTGTGTCCATATAATATCCGTTCCCTGATCTTCTTCAGGCATTCATCCAGCTCGTCGTTCTCATAGATCATATCTATGCCCGCTTCCCTGATCTTTTCTTCGGAAAAATCCGCTTCATCCGCCAGAAAGCGCCTGCACATCTCGGCATATTTAGGTTCGCTCTGGGCCCGTTCTCTCATAAGAGCGCGTTCAAGCCTGACCCCGTCATCAACATGGATATATAAGGGGATCACTTTCTCCTTGCCATAATACACCTTGATTTTATTATACACTTCAAGAGTGCCAATAATCAAGCGGTCTTTTTCGTCATCATAGCCCTCATCCACGGTAAAATAATACCAGTCTCCGTGTACGGTATGATAAACCCTTGATTCTATCACCTTTCCGGCAGCTTTAAGCCGGTTCATGCCTTCCACATCCGTAAAGTGGTATTCCCTGCCTTCTTCTTCACCTTCCCTTATGGGTCTCGTGGTATAGATCACAAAGGGTTCCAGCTTAAGTTCTTTATCCCTCAGCAGTTCCTTATATATGCTGTCCTTTCCGGACGCGCTTTTTCCCATCAGACAGAAAAGTCTCATAACAGTTTTATCCTCATATCTTTATCAAGCCCGCGTATGCTTACCCCGCTCTCATACAGGGCTCCTATCCGGCTACATATTTCCTTTGTTACTTCTTCACCCGGCGCAAGCAGCACTCTTCCCGGCGGATAAGCGATCACAGGCCCTGCGCTGACAAGGCCTTCCGCTTCCTTAAGCGCCAGCTTTCTGTATGCTGCTCCGAAAGCTTCGGAAGGTTTCATCCTGACCAATGGCTTTATAGTCTCATAACAGAGCCCGTCTTCAGCTTCGTATCCATACTCCCCATCGATCTCATAAAGAGCTTTTACAAGCCTGTCATGATCTTCTTTTGTATCGGCCGCAGTGCTTATCAACAGTAAATAGGAAGGCATCGCCATTTCCGCTTCTATACCGTAGCTTTCCCGAAGCATTTTGGCGATCCTGACTCCGCTCTTATCTTTCAAAAGTATCAGCAACTTATACGGATCCGTTCCCTCCATGCTCCGCAGCTTAAAATGCTTAAGCTCCCTGCATTTATCTTCCGTATCTTTCCTGAGTCTGAACCAGTCCACTGCTTCCTTTTCACTTATCCCTCGTGCAAGGTTTATGCTCTCTTCTATTCCGCACATCAGCGGATATGAAGGTGATGAACTCTGGAATATATCAAGATAAGCCGAAACACTGTCCCTTAAAGACCTGTCCTTAAGGCCCAGAAGCGCTGTCTGGGTAGGCGCTGACAGAGTCTTGTGTACACTGATCACTTCATAATCCGCTCCCTGCCTCAGGGCGTTTGCAGGAAAGATCCCGCCCATGCAGAAATGTGCCCCGTGAGCCGCATCCACGATCAGTTTCATGCCCGCCGAATGAACATACCCGGCTATGGCTTCTATATCAAGTATCCCGCCCTCATAGGAAGGCGAAGTGATAAAACAGGCATCGGCAGGTCCGCAGGCCTTTATCTCCTCAAGGCTTATTCCGGTGCATATACCGTGTTCGTCATGCTCCCCGTATACATACAGCGGAGTGATGTTCTTAAGCATCATTGCATGATAGGCGCTCATATGGGAATCACGCTGGATTATCAGCTTTCCGCCTTTAGGTACCGCCGCGCTTATGGCTGAGAGTACGCCTGCGGTAGAGCCGTTGACCAGGTAGAAGCATTCCTCCGCCCCCATGAATTCAGCGGCTTCCTCCTGCAGATTTTTAAGTATTCCCGAAGGATCATGCAGATCATCAAAGTCTTCTATCTCGGTGATATCACGTTTATAGAATTCCGTGAAGAACGGATCCTGTCCCTTATATCTTCTCTTATGTCCGGGCATATGAAAAGCAGCTATATCCTTCTTTTCATATTCCGAAAGCGCTTCCGACAGTTTTCCCATATCTTATCAGATTATCCTGCGTATCGTAATAGGTGTCCTGTAATTCATATAGGATACCTTTATACCCGTCTTCTGTGTCGATGCATGCACTATCATGCCGCCGCCTATATATATACCGACATGGCCCGGGTAGCAGACCACATCACCGGGCTCGGCCGAGGCCGCGCTCACTTCTTTTCCCGCGCTTCTTAAGGAATAGGATGTCCTGGGCACTGTGTATCCGAAATCTTTATATACGCTGTAAACAAAGCCCGAACAGTCACAGCCGTTGGTCAGTGAAGTGCCTCCCGGCACATAGGGATTACCGATGAACTTGCAGCCGTAGGCCGCAATGTTCTTTCCGAGCTGGCTGCCCTTTGAGTTATATATTATTGATACGTCAAAGGTATTGTTTCCGTTGGATACCCTGTTGGTCTCGGGCGCATCGCCGAGGGAGGCTTCTGCTTCGGCTCTTCTTCTGGCTTCCTCTTCGGCTTTCTTTCTGGCCTCTTCGGCTTTTCTCTTTTTCTCTTCTTCCTCGAGTCGCTTTATCTCCTTATTCTGCTTTTCAATAAGCTTTGCATATTCACCGGCCTTGGCTTTTGCTTTGTTTATACGCGTCTTATAGTCTGCTGCAACACCCTTAAGTTCCTCTATGACGCCTTCCATATATGCCTGTTCCTGCTCATACTCGGCCTTTATCGCCAAAAGCTCCAGGCGCTCGTCCTCCAGCTGCTGCTTAAGTTCAGCTACTTCCCTGACTGTATCCTGATAACCGGCAAGCATATTCCTGTCATACTCATAGAGTTCCTCGATATAGTCAGCCTTGGTCAGCATTTCTGCGAAGCCCTTGGATTCCATCAACAGCGTGACATAGGTGGTATCTCCCTGCTCGTACATATACCGTATGCGCACTTTCATTGCTTCATACTGGCTCTTCTCCGTTTCTACCGCTTCCTCATATCTTATCTCGGCTTCATATATCTCAGCCTCTTTGTTCTCAGTCTGTATGCGCAGGGCTTCCACACTGCCCAACACCTCTGTAAGAGCATCATCCATCTCATCGATCTCATCCTCTATGCCTGCCTTTTCCTCGGCAAGTTCTTCGAGAGTAGCATTTACCTCATCCAGCTGTTCCTGTGCCTCGTCCCTTTTCTTTTTGGCATCATCTATGGCCGGATCCGCATAAACACTGAGAGCGGGCATCAGCGCCATAAGGAGCATCACCGCCGTCATCATAGCTGCTATGATCTTTTTGAATCTTTTAACCATGCTCATTCCTCACGTATCGCATAAGCCATCAGTTTTAGTCCCTCCGTTTCGGAGAGTTTTTCAAGCTCTGCTCTGCTTACCTTATACACTTCCCCGTTTTCCGGATCCATGACTACCACTGCTATCTCATTATAACCTATAAGCAGCCTCGCGCCATCATCCGTTTCCATGAATACCGGTTTCTCATTTCCTATGAAGTATATCGCCGCATCCAGTCTGCATCCCGAGATATCGATGGGTTCACAGTTCTCTATCATCTCGGAGATGACTTCTGCGGGACTCAAACCGCTTCTTACCCTGTATCTGCTCTCATCCTGCACGCCTTCGAATTTGAGTATCTCATCCAGGCAGGCGCTGATACGGTCATTTTTATCCTCCGATACAGCCGCTTTCCCCTTGATCGCCATTATCTGATTCTTAAGCGGGAGCGTCATCCTGCGATAGATCTGCTGCCCCCTGGAATTCCTCAGGGTACCGATCTCCGACATCGCCACGTCCACCGCTTCGTAGGCGTCTTCATATACCTTACTGAGATGCCCGTACTGATACAGCAGGTAATAATCTTTTTTCAGATTTTCCTCAGGCTGTGCCCTTCTCTCACCCTCGAACAGCACCTGCCTGGGTTCCATTATCTTCAGGCTCTCTGTCCTGACCTCACTCTTTAAAGCTATCTGGACCATGGTCTCATACTTTTCCGTGACCACGGTCTCTATCACATTCCTTCCCGAAGAATTGCTCCGGTTATTGAGTATCTGGTCATCCGGAGCCGGTTCGTATCCGCTTCCGGATTTTTTCATACGTTTAAGCCTCATCATCCCTTCTTCGGGAAAGGCTTCGGTCACATACATGCCTTCGCTTTCATACTGCTTCTGCAATACGTTCTGGCTGTTGACTATACATAGCCTGTACATCGGGAAGATGGTATGTCCCACTTTATCTTTCGTTACATCCGAAGCTTTAGCCACTCCGTAGATCGCGTCCTCGCCGAAGAAACCAAGGGGCATCAGCAGTTCCCCGCTTCCTGCCGTTACGGTCTTTCTCGTGCCTGTCTGCATATCCATGAGCACCAGTTCTTTTGATGCATACAGATCTTCAGCTTCACTCCATATTGCCATCCTTGATGATTCGGAAGCTGCAAAACCTTTGAGCTTCAGTCCTTCGGCAATGATCTTTATGTTATTGTCCTTTATCTCCAGTAGCCTGTCTTTCAGCACCATATAGGTACTGCTCTTGGTATTTACAAAGCAGAGCCTGTTCACCTCATAGGAGAGCAGTTCGAAACAGCCGTCATAACTTATAAACTGCTTTTCCTCCACGGTATTCAGCGCGGAATCATAATAGTATACCGCCAGTCCCATGCGCCCCTCATTGAGCCCGCAGTTCATATAACCGTATACCACAAAGGTCACATTACCGCCTTCATCTATGCGTATGATCCTGATCTCATGCTTATCGGAAGTTTCCCTCCTGTCCTTTATATCCTTATGATAGAAACCGAATACGTCAGAAAGCCTGTTGTTCATCACATCATAAACAAAAAGATGTCTGGCATTCACAAAGGCAAAACGGCTTCCGTCATTGCTTTCTTTCTTATTGATCTCCGTATCCCTGATGCCCAGTATTATCTTGCTGTTTATCACCGGCGACTTAGAGGTTTCAAATACCTGTTCCATTGTCCTGTGATAATCCAGCAGATGCATCCTCTCCTGGCCCACACGTATCCTGAAATACTCGTTAACTTCATAATACACCGGTTCGTCTCCGGTGGAAACCATATAATCAAGGATGATCTCGGCAAGCTCTTTATCCATCTCTTTTATCGAAGCCTTTACGCCGGTTACTCTTTCGGCTCCCAGATCTCCCCAGGTGATCTGGGACAGACTTGAATGTATGTCAACATTCGCAAAGCTGGAGTTATCACCCTGGGCATTGCTTTCCAGGTATACCGGCAGCTCCTGCGCGGCATTCTCCCCAAAAGTACTGTTGCTGAAAAAATAGGCGAATTCAAGCATCTTCTCGGCTTCGCATTCATCATTTCTTATCACATGGGTAAAATAATAAAGCTCCGTGCCGTTTTCCAGCGTAAGATTGATCCTGAGTCCGTACTCAACCCCGCTGTTTATCAGATCCTTGAGTACTATGTCTCCGGTGACCGCATCCCCTGCCACCACATAATTATACAGCTTGGTATCTTCTATGAGTCTTCCTTCTCCGAGAGATCTTAACTGGTAGGATATGCTGTCTATCTTATTCCCGTAGGAATCTATGCGGAACTGTATGTTCCTGTCTGCCCCTATGGGTGTCAGGTGATCCCTCATCCTGGCCGGATCCATATCCATCACATACCCCTGCATCTGATTGTAATCCATGCCATTCATGGTAAGAGTCACAAGCGGATAGATGGGATCAGCCATCTCCATGGTCATATCGGTATTGCCTCTGTTTAAGAGTTTTCCCATCAGAAAAAGCGACAGCAGGAATACTGCCACGCAATACACTATCCTGATTATCGATTTACTGATCTTCTTTCCTGTCATTTACCTGCTAAGAGGGGCTCAAAAATCATCCCCTCCATATTTATGGAGGGGATGAAAAGTTTACTTTAATGTGTTGATCCTTGCGATTGAACGCTTCAGCGCAGTCTCGGCCCTGTCCATGTCCACGTCGTCTCCCCTGGCTGCGATACGCTCTCTGGCGCGCTCGCCTGCAGACTCCGCTCTTTCCATGTCTATCTCCTCCGGCCACTCTATCAGCTCGGCAAGTATGGTGACCTTGTCCTGGAGCACTTCCGCAAAACCGGCATGCAGCGCAGCCTTCCTTACTCCGTCTCCCTCGGTTATCACCAGCACTCCGGGCTGTATTATCACCGTGGTAGGCACATGTTTTTTATATATTCCGATCTCACCCTCAGTGGTGTTGAACTCAACCATCTCCACGTCACCATCATAGAAAACACGGTCAGGTGTGATCACCTTTAATCTGAACATTTCCGCCATTTTTATTTGTTAGCCCTTTCGACAACTTCGTCAATGCTTCCTGCGTTAAGGAATGCGCTTTCGGGTATCTCGTCATGCTTTCCTGCAAGTATCTCCTTGAAACCTCTGATAGTCTCGGAAATAGGCACATACTTTCCTTCGATACCGGTGAACTGTGTTGCTACGAAGAAAGGCTGTGAAAGGAATCTCTGTACCCTTCTCGCACGGCTTACCACCAGCTTATCTTCTTCCGAAAGCTCGTCCATACCCAGGATGGCGATGATATCCTGCAGTTCCTTGTATCTCTGGAGTATAGCCTGTACTCCGCGGGCCACCTCATAATGCTCGGTACCTACGATACGGGGATCGAGGATACGAGAGGTGGAATCCAGGGGATCCACAGCGGGATATATACCCTGCTCGGAGATCGCTCTCGACAGTGTAGTCGTTGCATCCAGATGAGCGAATGTAGTAGCGGGAGCCGGGTCCGTAAGGTCATCGGCAGGCACGTATACGGCCTGAACCGAGGTAATGGAACCGTTCTTTGTTGATGTTATCCTCTCCTGCAGCGCACCCATCTCGGTCTGCAGTGTGGGCTGATAACCCACGGCTGAAGGCATACGTCCGAGAAGCGCCGACACTTCCGAACCTGCCTGGGTAAATCTGAAGATGTTATCTATGAAGAGCAGCACATCCTTACCGCCTTTATCACGGAAGTATTCCGCCATAGTAAGTCCTGTAAGACCCACTCTCATACGGGCTCCGGGGGGCTCGTTCATCTGTCCGAATATCATGGCGGTCTTGTCGATAACGCCGGATTCGCTCATCTCGTGATACAGATCATTACCTTCACGTGTACGCTCACCTACACCGGTGAATACGGAGAAACCGTCATGCTCTGTTGCTATGTTACGGATAAGCTCCTGGATGAGCACCGTCTTACCAACGCCGGCGCCTCCGAAGAGTCCTATCTTACCACCCTTCTGATAAGGACAGAGGAGGTCAACGACCTTGATACCTGTCTCCAGCATCTCCTGCTCCGTGGACTGCTCCTTGAAAGCGGGAGCCGGTCTGTGTATCGGCGAATACTCTACATCCGTGGGAGCGGGCTTGTTATCGATGGGCTCACCCAGCACGTTAAAGATACGTCCCAGGGTATTCTCTCCGACCGGTACGGTTATGGGACTTCCGGTTGCGATCGCATCCATGCCGCGCACCAGACCGTCCGTAGGACCCATTGCCACGCAGCGGACCGTATCATCACCAAGATGCTGTGCTACCTCTACCACCAGATTGCTTCCGTCATTCCTGCGGATGCGAATGGCCTCGTTTATCTCCGGAAGTTCTCCGTCAAACTTTACATCCAGCACGGCACCGACAATGGTAGTCAGTCTGCCTTTCTTTTCCTCTGCCATCTTTTTATTTCCTTTCGTTTATTAACTGATTGCATCTGCTCCGGCAATGATCTCCGTAAGTTCGGTGGTGATCTTGCCCTGTCTTGCCCTGTTGTACATCAGCGCCAGATGATCTATCATCTCTGCCGCATTGTTTGTTGCATTATCCATGGCCTGCATGCGGGCTCCGTTCTCCGAAGCCTGGGCTTCGATCAGCGCTCCGTATATCAGGCTCGAAACATACTTGGGTATGATGAGGTTTAAGGCTTCCTCATCTTCGGGTTCAAAATTCATGGGAGCAGCAGGCTCTTCGGCTTTGCTTACTTCCTCCTCTTCTCCTTCAACAGCTTCCTTTTCACCCATCTCTATGGGAAGGAGCTTGAGCATGGTAGGTACATGGCTCACCGTATTCTTAAAATTGGTGTATGCCAGGTATATCTCCCTTATCTCACCCTTTTCATATGCCTTCAGCAGCTCGTCGGTAACCTTTATACCGTCTCTGTAGTTAGGCGCTTCTATGGCTTCCGAATAGTCCGTCATCACTTCATAGCCATATCTCTTCATGGCATCCTTGCCCTTTTTTCCTATGGCATAGATAACGGTGTCATCTTTCTGAAAATCCGGATCCCTGGTCACCAGCTTTATCATGTTGGAATTGTATCCGCCTGCAAGACCTTTGTTCGAAGTGATCAGGACCACTGCTTTCTTACCGGTTTCACCTGTCTTTAAAAACGGATGGTCTATTCCCTCTGCCTTAGCCAATATGCACGTCACAGTATCGTAAATGGCATGGAAGTAATTCTTTGAAAGCTCTGCCCTCTGCTTGGCGCGCTGCAGCTTCACCGTAGATACCAGCTTCATGGCCTTGGTGATCTGCTGCGTGCTCTCTATACTGCTCTTACGTCTTTTGATGTCTCTCATCGACGCCATATCATCAATACCTCATTAAAAATCTGCTTTGAAATCCTCGATAGCCTTGATCAGCTTCTCCTCGATCTCAGGCTTCATTTCTTTATCCCTGCGGATAGCCTCGGGGATCTCCGCATACTTTGTATCTATGAACTCAAAGAGCTCGGTCTCAAATCTGAGCACATCTTCCACGGGTATATCAAGAAGATACTTCTTGGTAGCCGCATAGATGATGATGATCTGATACTCTACAGGCATGGGCTTGTACTGGGGCTGTTTGAGCATCTCACGTATACGCTCGCCCTGTGCCAGACGCTCCTTGGTATCGGCATCCAGCTCCGAACCGAACTGTGAGAAAGCTGCCAGCTCTCTGTACTGCGCCAGCTCCAGACGTATGGGACCGGCGATCTTCTTCATAGCCTTTATCTGAGCGGAACCACCAACTCGGGACACGGACAGGCCGGCGTTGATAGCCGGACGGAAACCGGAGTTGAACATTTCGGTCTCCAGATATATCTGGCCGTCGGTTATGGAGATAACGTTGGTAGGTATGTAAGCCGAAACGTCACCTGCCTGGGTCTCTATAATAGGCAGAGCCGTAAGAGAACCTCCGCCGTAATCGCTGTTCATGCGGGCTGCACGTTCAAGCAGTCTTGAGTGCAGATAGAATACGTCACCGGGATAAGCCTCACGTCCGGGCGGACGTCTCAGCAGCAGTGACAGTGTACGGTATGCGGTTGCATGCTTGCTTAAGTCATCATAGATAACAAGCACGTCCTCACCGTTCTCCATCCACTCCTCACCTATGGCGCAGCCTGAATAAGGAGCTATATACTGAAGGGGAGCCAGTTCGGAAGCGGTAGCTGCAACTATGGTAGTGTATGCCATTGCACCGTGTTCTTCCAGTGTCTTGACTATAGATGCCACGGTTGAAGCCTTCTGGCCTATGGCAACATAGATACACTTAACGTTCTGGCCCTTCTGATTTATTATCGTGTCTATCGCGATAGCTGTCTTACCTGTCTGACGGTCACCGATTATCAGCTCACGCTGGCCTCTTCCTATGGGCACCATGGAGTCGATAGCCTTGATACCTGTCTGAAGGGGCGTATCAACCGACTGTCTCGTGATAACGCCGCTTGCGACTCTCTCTATCTGACGGAATTTCGTGGTCGCTATGGGGCCTTTGCCGTCTATGGGCTGACCCAGCGCATTTACTACACGTCCGAGCATCTCATCGCCTACAGGCACCTCAACCACGCGGCCTGTAGTCTTTACGGTATCGCCCTCGTTGATGTTGCGTTCAGCACCGAGGAGCACGGCGCCCACGTTATCTTCCTCCAGGTTCATGACCATGCCGTATACTTCTCCGGGGAATTCCAGCAGCTCACCCTGCATGGCTTTCTCAAGCCCGTGAACCCTGGCGATACCGTCAGCCACCTGGATAACGGTACCTACTTCGGAGACCTCAAGTTTATCGGCATATCGCTTGATCTGTTCCTTGATAACCGAACTGATTTCTTCTGGTCTTAAATTCATGGTTCCTTAACCTTTCTAAATATTTGTAGCGGGAGCTTTTCAGGCTATCTGCACCTGAACAAGTTCCCTCTTTATATCTTCCAGTCTGGTACGTATGCTGGAGTCCACCACGTGATCCCCCAGTCTTATTATCACGCCTCCGATAATGGCCTTATCAACAATATAGTGCATTTCCATCTGTCTGTAGTCGGTGGTGGATAAGAGCTTTTCCTTTATCTCTGCCTTCTGCTCGTCTTTAAGCTCAACCGCGCTGGTGACATAAGCCACGCCTATGCCCTTGTATTCCTTTACCTTTGCGATAAAATAATCCAATACGGCATCCAGCTCGGAATATCTGTCTTTCTTAAGCAGCAGCACAAGAAAACCGGTAAGCTCGTCATCGAGCCTGCCCTTAAACACATCCTCAACTACTTTGAGTTTCTCATCCCTTGTGACCTTGGGGTGATTCATCAATGCCTTAAGCTCCGGATTTTCCTTAAGGATATCCCTTAAGCTCTCGACCTCAGAATACAGCACATCCGTCTTCTTCTCTTCCAGAGCAAGATTAAAGAGCGCATCCCCATAGGTTGTTGCAACTAGCTTCGCCATGTATCGTTACCTATTTCCTTTAAAGTGTCCTCGAGGAGACTGTCCTGTACCTTCATGTCTATCTTCTCTGCCACGGCCTTCTGTGCCATGAGCGAGGCTATGGATATCATCTCCTGTTTCACTTCGTCCTTAACGCGCCTCTTCTCCTGTTCTGCTTCGGAAGTGGCACGTCTGATTATCTCCTCGGCTTCCTTCTTTGCATCCTGAAGGATCCTGGTTTCGTTGGCAAGCGCTTTCTTTCTGGCATCACTGAGTATCTGCTCAGCTTCCTTGTCTATATCCTTGATCCTGGCTTCATATTCTTCCCTGATCTTACGCGCTTCTTCCCTGTCTTCGTATGCTTCGGAAATATCACGGGCAATACGCTCGCTTCTGTTCTTCAGCACTTTTCTGGCAGGATTGAAGAGATTATAGGAGAGGACCAGAAACAGCACAAATACAGCTAAGAGTGTAAGTCCCGAATCAAACAGCAACTGCAGATCCAGGCCGAACAGTCTCGGCGTCATCTGTTCTTCTGCGCTCAGCAATAAATATAATCCCACGCCCGAAAGCCTCCTTTCTTAAAGATTAAAGCTTTCGTCTGCTTATGCTGCAGGCAGTAACGGCTTAACGAAGAGCAACAGCATGGCTATGAGCAGACCGTAAAGACCTGTGGTCTCTGCGACAGCCTGGCCCAGGAGCATGGTAGAGGTAACATCGCCCTTTGCGCCGGGATTGCGTCCTACGGCTGCAGCTGCGTGACCTGCTGCGATACCCTGGCCTACACCGGGTCCGATACCTGCGATAACCGCGAGGCCGGCACCTATAGCGGAACAGCCTAAGATGAATTCGTTGTTAAACATAACTGCTTCCTCCTTGTTCTGATGGTTTATTAACCTTTTTAATAATTCTTATTCTTTTGCTCCGTCACCAATGGCATCGGAGATATATGTCATGGTCAGCATACAGAACACGTAAGTCTGAATTGCTCCCGAGAACATATCAAAGTAAACATGCAGTACAGCGGGCCATGCATATGCTATGACTTTCAGCAGGCCGTATACCAGCGCCATCATAACGGTACCGGAAAGCACGTTTGCGAAAAGACGCAGGGACAGTGAGATAGGCACCGCGAAATCACCGATCAGGTTGATCGGCAGCCAGAAAGGCCAGGGATCGCAGAGACCTTTGATGACTCCGCTCACCTTCTGGTATCTGAACTTGTTGATGGTGATCAGTGTAAAGGTAAGGACTCCGAGAGGGAAGGTCACGCCGTAATCAGCTGTAGGCGGACGCAGTCCCAGAAGTCCCGAAAGATTACTGAAAAGTATAAAGATAAAGATCGTTCCTATATAGTTAAGGAAACCCTTTGCATTCTTGCCCATGGTGGACCTGATCATGCCGTCAAGGAGTTCCACTATCATCTCCACTATATTCTGAAAGCCGCTTGGCACATCCTTGGCTTTCTTCATTGTACCTCTTGCAAAAAATGAAAATATGATAAGCGTAAGGACCACGATCAGCAGACAAACGTGTGAAGTCGTAATCCATAAAGTATGTCCGCCCAGCTGGAAGGAGAATAATCCCTCAACCATGAAGCCCAGATCATTTGCCGATAATAGCATCATCCAACTCCTTTAGATCATCAGATTTCTTTCCGTAAAGTTCATCCTGCACCTCGGCAGGCACATTTTCTCTGTAAAAAACTTCTTTCCCGCATACCTTTTCGGATATCTTATGCGTAAATGGCTGTATATAAGCCGCAGGTTTCCTGAGCATCAGTCCCAGGAACACGCAGAGGGGATCTGCCACCCTGCTGTATGCCGCTGCCACCAGCAAGAGGAATACCAGCATATATCTCAGGAAGTATCCTGATATTGCAGTCGCCTTTGCGCCCTTTTCGTCAAGATCAAGCGCTTTAAGGATGGTCCTCTCCATGTGCCAGGTTAGCAGCATAGTGGCAACAGTTCCGAGGATCAGTCCCGCCGTCTTATGCAG
Source organism: Lachnospiraceae bacterium (assembly GCA_016281335.1). Lineage (GTDB taxonomy): Bacteria > Bacillota > Clostridia > Lachnospirales > Lachnospiraceae > NK4A136. Next base: position 66,408 of record JAEEIK010000082.1, read on the forward strand.
CTTATCTTCAAAAAAGATAAGTAAGATCAGCTCACAGGGCAGCGCAAGTATCAGCGTTCCTATCCAAAGCTCAACCAGCGCATGATGCTCTGCCCATTTATTTTTCATTCTTTATAAACCTTTTTGAAAGTCTGTAAACATTGGTAAATCCGGCCAGTGCCCCCACAAAAAAGAGCACCACCGTTATCCACGCCGTTCCGAAATGCTTATCAAGATATCTTCCCGCAAAAAAGCACATAAACATCGGAACCAGCATATTCAGGCCGAACTGGGTGATCATGGTAAGGAGCCTTGCCGTATTTCTTCTGTCTTTCTGTTTTTTCTCCGGCGATCTGTCCATAGCCTAAAACCCACGCACAATATTATATCCGATTACCCTCAAAAAGTCCAGCATCAGTTTATCAGCCTTCCTTTTCCTCTCCCAAGGCTTCTCCCTCCCGGGTGCCGGCTTCTGCTTCTGCTCTTAAGGCTTCTCCCCCCCGGGGAGAAGCTGTCAGCTCGTCAGAGCTGACTGATGAGGGGGCATCCGCCATCTCCATCTTCTTCTCATAATCTTCCCCCGGCATCGGCTTCGCGAAATAATAGCCCTGTATCATATCGCAGCCCTGGGTAGCCAGGAAATCCACCTGATCCTTGATCTCAACACCTTCAGCCACCACGCGCATATTCAGGCACTTTGCCAGCTTGATGGCCTCACTGACGACTATCTGACCCCTGTCGCTCTCATTATCGCCACGGAAGAATTCCGCATCCAGCTTCAGCACATCCAGGGTCAGATCCTTCAGGGAATTCAGGGATGAATATCCGGAGCCGAAATCGTCCATGCTGACCGCAAAGCCATAGCTTTTCAGTCTTTCTATGGTATTTAACAGCGCGTTCTTGTCATCAAAGAAAGCGCTCTCCGTAAGCTCTATCTCTATATATTCGTGAGGCGCGCCTTCAGCATCCACCATATCCCTGATCTGCTCCGCAAGGTCGCTTTCTATAAAGTGAGCTCTCGAAACATTGACGGATACCGGCACGCATTTATATCCCGCATCCAGCCATCTCTTCTGGTCCCTGGCCACATGGGTGATCATATAATGGTCGATATTCAATACGAAGCCGTTTCTCTCGAATATGGGTATGATGCGTCCGGGAGGCACAAAGCCGAACTCCGGCGACTGCCAGCGGATAAGCGCCTCAGCCCCCTTAAGTTCTCCTGTATCAGGCGAATACTTAGGCTGGTAATACACCACGAATTCCTCGTTATCTATGGCTTTCTGCTGGTTAGCCTGCACGCTCTCTATCCACTTCTGCTCATCCTTAAGCAGCTGGTCAAAGAACTGCACTCCCGAATCCGTGCTGCCGGCAAATTTGCCGAGAGCCATTGCCGCATTGTTGAATATCTCTTCAAGATTGATATTTTTTCTTCTTTTCGGTCTGCCGTTTTTAAGACTCGGCTCTACCAGACATACACCTGCCTGGAAATTGAAGACGTGCTCCCTATCCACTTCGGTAAGCTTGGTCGTGATGTTCTTAAGTCTTTCTTCCAGCGCAGTTTCATCATCATACTTAAGCAGCATCGCAAACTTATCCGCATCCCTGTGGACTGCGATCTCCTTTTTGGTCACAAGGGCTTTGAGTCCCCACATGACCTTCTTCAGCATATCATTACCTTCAACCACGGAATGACAGAGGCAGTAATTCCCGTAACCCACGAATTTCAGATCCACGACAGCATACTTCTTTGCCGCATTCCAGGGTCGCTTGAGCATCTGCTCGCCTTTTACCAGGAAGTAAGTCCAGTTCCTTCCTTCCGTCACCTCGTCGTTAAAGAAGAAATCTTTAAGCCTTTTAAGCCTTATCGCACGTCTTATGGTACCTATGATCATCATAAAGACGATTAGTACCAGCAGGACACCCAGAGCGAATGCTACTACCATAGCCGTAGCCAGCTCATTAACTCCGAAATCCACATAGGCTTTTCCGAAAAATACCGATCCGTCGGACAGATCCAGTTTTATCCAGAAGGGCATATATATCTTCTCCGCTGCCCCGATCTCCTTTTCCAGTCCCTGGCTTGCCTGTGTTATCCTTACGCTTTTGTCAACACTCATTTTTTCATCGGCATCTATATACAGCGAGGTTTCAATAAATCCGTCATTAACTGCTGTAACCTCAGCGAGAAGATCACTCCAGTGAATATCTATTCCGTTTCCTTTCTGGAAATCAAAGAAATTCTTTTCATTGTCCTGATATGCATCCACGTTATCATAACCGCTTATGTCGAGATATATCACCCCTCCGGTTTCGCTTCGCGTATTCTTTCCGTTCTCATGGATCACTTTCCCCGAGGCATCCGTTATATAGAATTCGCGTCCTTTAAGTTTAAGGATATCTACGCCCTCTTCCTCGCTGATATCCTCATATACGGAAAGACAGAATTTCATATCCTCGTCTTCCTCGTGTATTTCCGATATCATAAATCCGTCAACAACCGAGAATCCCGCGGTAACCAGCATAAACGCTGCAGCCGCAATAAGCACAAAATAGATGACCGTTGAAAACCAGCCACGTTCTTTTTTTATCTTTTTCAGCCTTTTATCACGTTTGATCTTTTTTATCTTTTTATTCTTTGCCATGTCTTCCTCTTTTTAGTTCCCCGCAAAATAAGCGTCAAGTCCGTTTGCTATACCGCTTGCGATCTTCTGCTGATAGGATGGATCGGCCATCAGCAGGTCTTCCTGGGGATTGGTCATATATCCCATCTCCAGTATCGTCACCGGAACCTTGGACCAGTTGATGCCGCTCATGGTATCGGTCTGCCATACCTTTTCCTTCTTGGCTCCCGTTGCGGCCACGCAGGCATCCAGTATGCAGGAGCTTAAACTGTAGCACTGCGGATATATCGAGGCTATATAGGGATTATTCGCGGTAGGGCAGATAGTCATCATGCCGTTGGCCGAAGTATTATCACTTCCGTTGGCGTGTATGCGCACAAAAGCTCCCGCTCCGGCATTATTGGCAATGGCTGCCCTCTCGCTGTTTGAGATATTTACGTCATTTTCCCTGCGGACCTGTATCACGGTATAGCCTCTGGCTAAAAGCTCCGCCTCCAGTCTTAAGGCCACCTGCAAGGTCAGCTCATATTCTGCCAGGCCGGAAGCCTTTCCGCTGGTACCGCCGCTTACTTTAGCCTTCATTTCGGTAGCTCCCGGACCTACGGGTTCCTTTTCGCTGTTGCCTTTCCGCTGGTGTCCGGCATCGATCACGACTACTTTGCCGCCTGCATTTACCACAGGCTGCTCTGCGGGATTATCCGTTACGGTCGTCTCTTCAGCCGGCGCTGTCTCTTCGCTATTCTCCGTACCGGCGTTTTCTTCCGTTACCGTTTCTTCTTCGGGTATATCCCCGGGTATCTCTCCGTCTCCGGATACTTCTCCCTCTTCGTTTTCGCTTGCCGCCTCTTCGCTGACCGTCTCTTCTTCACCGGTCTCTTCTTCCACGGTCTCTTCCGCAACCTCAGGCGCTATACCCATATCCAAATATACCACTTCTTTTTCCTTGTTTTCAGCGGATGCTGTCGTGGTTTCCGTTTCCGCAGGCTGTGCATCCGTCTTGCCGCAGGCTGCCAGCATCAAAAGTGCCAGCGCTGCCGCCAGTTTTACACATATAGTCTTTTTCATGTCTTCTCTCTTACTTAAAACTGCCCCCAGTCCTAAGGACATGGAGGCAGCATATGGGACTTCTCCCCTCTTATTTCTTTTTAAGCACTACCTTATCCAGCTTCCAGATATCGTCCACATATTCCTGAATGGTACGGTCGGAAGTGAACTTGCCCGAGCATGCAGTATTGAGGATCGCGCTTCTTGCCCATGCGCTCTCGTCTTTGTATGCCTGCTCTACCTTCTTCTGAGCCTCTGCATAGCTCTTGAAATCCTTCAGGATGAAGTAGGTATCTGCCCTTGAAGTATTCTGCGTATTCAGCAGTGAATTGTACAGCGGGCGGAATCTCTCGGGATCGTCGGGAGCAAAGGTTCCGTTGATCAGCTGCATCAGCACCTTTCTTATATCCGGATCGTTATTGAAGATATCCATCGGGTTATATCCGCCGTAGTTTTCGAAGTTGATGACTTCATCGGAGGAAAGACCGAAGATGAAGGCATTCTCCTCGCCTACTTCTTCTACTATCTCCACATTTGCGCCGTCCATGGTTCCTATGGTAAGGGCGCCGTTAAGCATGAACTTCATGTTACCGGTTCCGGATGCTTCCTTGCTGGCTGTCGAGATCTGCTCGGATACATCCGATGCCGCAAAGATGATCTCCGCATTGGATACGCGGTAATCCTCTATGAAGACTACCTTTATCTTACCGCCGATGGCAGGATCGGAATTGATCACATCCGCAACGGAATTGATCAGCTTGATGGTAAGCTTTGCATTCATATAGCCTGCAGCTGCTTTTGCGCCGAAGATAAAGGTCCTGGGATAGAAATCCATCTCGGGATGTTCCTTCAGCTCATTGTACAGATACATTACATGCAGGATATTGAGCAGCTGTCTCTTGTACTCATGCAGACGTTTAACCTGTACATCAAAGATCGATCTGGGATCCACCTCTATGCCGTTATGTTCCTTGATATACTTAGCCAGACGCACCTTGTTCTGATACTTGATGTTCATGAACTCCTGCTGGCTCTTCTCATCATCAGCATATACTTTCAGCTTCTTTATCTTGGACAGATCGGTGATCCAGTCGTCGCCTATATGAGCGGTCACCCAATCTGCAAGCAGGGGATTGCCGTGCAGCAGGAAACGTCTCTGGGTGATGCCGTTGGTCTTGTTGTTGAACTTCTCCGGGAACATCTGGTAGAAATCCTTCAGTTCCTGGTTCTTGAGGATCTCGGTATGCAGCCTTGCCACACCGTTTACGGAGTAGCCTGCGCAGATCGCCAGATGCGCCATCTTCACCTGTCCGTCATAGATGATGGCCATCTTACGTATCTTCTCCTGGTCGCCCGGGAACTTCTTCTCTATCTCAAGCACGAATCTGCGGTTGATCTCTTCGATGATCTGATAGATTCTGGGCAGGAGTCTTGAGAACAGCTCGATGGGCCACTTCTCAAGCGCTTCAGCCATTATGGTATGATTGGTATATGCGCAGGTCTTGGTAGTTACCTCCCATGCCTCATCCCAGGTCAGATAATGCTCATCCATAAGTATTCTCATAAGCTCTGCGATAGCCACGGTGGGATGGGTATCATTGAGCTGGAAGGTCACCTTCTCGTAGAACTTCTTGATATCCTTGTGGTTACGCATGTATTTTGCAACAGCTTCCTGAACCGAAGCGGAGATGAAGAAGTACTGCTGTTTAAGTCTCAGTTCCTTGCCTGCATAGTGGTTATCATTGGGATA
>JAEEIK010000083.1 GCA_016281335.1 Lachnospiraceae bacterium
CAGAGAGTGTAACAGTTGACCAGACAGGACATGCGCTGGTTACGGAAGATGATGATAATCCTCTGGCCTATCCCCGGGTAGCAGAATGGACAAAGGATGAATTAAAAAACTACGTGCCATTGACCGGGGAAAAAATCTTTGCCCTCGATGGAGAGGATGTATCAAATACTGTTTATGGTTATGCAATAACGGACATGGAGGCATTGAGCCGTAAGAAGTATTATACCGATAACATTACTCCGATGAAGTGGTGGACGCGGTCCGCCTGTTATGATTCCGGTAGCGGGGCCGGAGTTGTTAACGCTGACAGCAGCCTGGCCGCTGACCTTGTTAATTATAATGATGGCGTAAGTCCCGCTCTTAATATCAAGCTTTCATCAGTCATCTTTTCATCTGAGATCAAAGCAGGCAGTGATGCCGGCAATTATGGGGCAGAATATAAGCTCACGGTTTCGGATAATAAGCTTTCAATCGAAGCAGGAGAGGGAAGCAGAAAGGGCAATCTGATAAGCATACACTATAGCATAAGCGATAACAGTGTTGATGCCACACCGGATCGGGTATCTGTACTTGTGGTCACCGGAGGTGAATGGACAGATGAGGGCTGGAGCGCCGGAGCAGAGTTAAAGCAGTATACAGCGCTTGATATGGCTGCATTTGCCAATTCCGGAACGGGAACGTTTACTCTGGATAACAGTGTTTCTGCAGGTGTATGGGGGAAAGATTATCGCGTATATATCATAGCCGAGGATGAGAATGATTATATTAAAGAAACGGATTATGCAAGTGCACCCGTCGAAATAAAGGCAATTGATGCAGATATAAATGCTTATGAGGGAGTTTATGACGGACAGGCTCACGGCATAACTGTAAATGTAAATGATCCGAAAACAGGCACCACAATAAAGTACGGTACGGAGGAAGGACGCTATGATCTGGATGCATCACCTGCAGTTACAAATGTAAGTGACAGTAAAACGGTGTATTATCAGGTGTCCGCACCGGGATACCTGACAACCATAGGTTCGGCGGAGATTACAATAAGCAAAGCAGATTCCGCTGTTACAGCACCGGCAGCTAAGGAAGGACTGAAGGCTTCCGATACTGCGAAGGCTCTGATAAGCGCGGGTACAGCCGAAGGCGGAGAATTGTTCTATGCTCTCGGAACGGACGATAAGACTGCTCCGGCAGAAGGCTGGAAGAAGGAAATACCCGCAGGCAAGGATGCAGGCATATATTATGTGTGGTATAAGGTAGGCGGTGATAATAATCATAAGGATATCGCGCCAGCATGCGTGAAGGTAACGATAGCGGACGAAGTGCTTCCCGATCCTGTAACCGTAAAACAGGATGCGGTTTCGGAGACGGTGAAAGAAACAATCAACGGAGTGCCCGTAAGTGTTAATCTTGCTGTATCCTATCCTCAGGCAGTGGAGTGGACAGGCAAGAAGATCACCAAGGCACAGCTGGAAGCATTGTTGAGCGAAGGTGAGTCCATAGCAAAGCTGAATATCACAGGCCTGGAAGAAGCGCTAAAGGGCAAGATGAAAGAGGGCACCGATGTCAGCAAACTGTTCAGTTACAGTTATAGTATAAGCAAGGATAAGGATGCGGATAGCAAGGGCTACTTTACTGTAAAGGTTAAGCTGAATACAAAGGCTGTTAAGAAAGCAAAGATCAAGGGCCCTGATAAGAAAGCACTGTCGAAGCTTGTAAAAGATCTGAACGACAAGCTTAAGGACACTAAGTTTGAGTACAAGATCGCTCCTCTAAAACTTGCGGAAGCAGAGAATGTTACCATAAAGGCAAAGTTAAAAAAAGGCGCTCTGCAGCTTGATGAAAAGGGCGAACTCAAAGGTCTTAAGAGCATTAAAGTAAAGATAAAGATCAAAGGCGTAAAGAAAGCAAAGACTTTTACTTACAGCGCTAAGAAGGCTGCGAAGGTATTTAAGCTAAAGATCACCGACGCCGCTGCAAAGACCGCGGAACTCACGGCTATTGAGGGTAAGGGCTTTAGCGGTACAAAGACGGGCATTATTATTTTAAAGTAGAATTTAGATCGAAAAAACAAGCAAGCTCCGTATGGGCGCAGAATCGCCCGGTCGGAGCTTGCATATTATGTCGAAATCTTCAGATAATCGGCGATGACAGAACCCTTGAAAAAGCAGCTATGATGCTTTAGTATTAAAGTATGTAACAGGGCGGGAGAACAATCCTGCAGCAGTGTGAAATTGGGGGTGAAGGATATGTTAAAAGAATGGGTTAAAGCGGAAAGACCGACGGATGAGGAGATAAGCGAGAGGCTTAAGAAGGCAAGGGCGCAGCTTGCCGGGGCGCAGATGGCCATAAAGGAAAAGAAGCTGCCGGTGTTGGTGATAATGGACGGCTGGGGCGGTGCCGGAAAGGGCGGTGTCCTGGGTAAAGTGATCAAGAATCTGGATCCGCGTTTTTACAAGACGGAGACGCTTTCAAAGCCGTCGGAAGATGAAGAGCGCAGGCCGTTTCTTTACAGGTATTTTGTGCGTATTCCCGAGGCCGGAAAGTTTTCTTTCTTTGACGGAAGCTGGATGGATGAAGTGACGAAGAACAGGCTGCTGGGAGAGACCGGCAAGGAAGAGTATCACAGGCAGCTGACTTCGATAAAGCGCTTTGAGCGCACACTTTCGGATAACGGATATCTTGTTGTTAAATTTTTCTTCCATATTTCCGAGAAGGAACAGAAGAAGCGCCTTGAAGAACTGGATGCAGACAAGAGCACATCCTGGCGCGTTGATAAGTGGGATAAATGGCAGAATAAGCATTATGAAGAGTGCATGGATGTGTTTGACGAATATCTGGAGGCTACGAACCAGTTCATCGCACCCTGGTATTTCATAGATTCAAAGAACAGAAAGTGGGCTGAGCTGCAGGTCACCGAGCTGCTGGTCAAGAGCATAGAGATAGCCCTGCAGAATACGGGACGGGCGGCGACTGTGCTGCAGAACACCTTCCCGCTCAAGCAGATGCCGAAGCTTGCAGACATAGACCTTAATGTTTCGATAAGCGACGAAGAATACGATGAACGTCTTGAGGAACTGCAGGGGAAACTGGCCGATCTGCATAACAGGATATATCACAAAAAGATACCTGTGGTGATCGCTTATGAAGGCTGGGACGCAGCAGGAAAGGGAGGAAATATAAAGCGCCTTACCGCAGCCCTTGATCCCCGAGGCTTTGAGGTGCATCCTATAGCTTCACCGGAACCTGCGGAGAAGAACAGACACTACCTCTGGCGTTTCTGGAGGAGGCTGCCCAAAGACGGACATATCGCGATCTTTGACAGGACCTGGTACGGCAGGGTAATGGTGGAGCGTCTTGAAGGCTTCTGCTCGGAGAACGACTGGCAGAGAGCTTATAATGAGATAAATGAATTTGAGAAGGAACTTGATGACTGGGGAGCGGCGGTAATCAAATTCTGGGTACAGATCGATAAGGATACCCAGCTTGCGCGTTTTACCGACAGACAGAATACGCCGGAAAAACAGTGGAAGATAACCGATGAGGACTGGCGCAACCGTGAGAAATGGGATCAGTATGAAGAAGCCATAGACGAGATGATCTTAAAGACCAGTACCGAATATGCGCCCTGGCATATACTGGAATCAAATGACAAGCATTATGCGCGCATCAAGGCGCTTGAAACCGTGATAAGCGAGATCGAAAAACGACTTTGATATAAAGGGGAAAGCCATAGGCTTTCCCCCTTGCGTTACGCGGACAGTTCTTATATAATATTCGCGTTGAAAAGATTACCCGGATCAAGATCCGGAATTAAATAAACCTTTTATCGGAGGATAACATGGGCGGTATATTTGCTACGGCACAGAAAGAGGATTGCGTATTTGATCTGTACTTCGGAACAGATTATCATTCACATTTAGGTACGAGAAGAGCCGGCATGATAGTATACGGTGAGAAGGGCTTTAACAGAGCTATACATAACATTGAGAGCGCGCCCTTCAGGACCAAGTTTGACAAGGATTTCCATGAGATGCAGGGTAATCTCGGAATAGGCTGTATCTCGGATTATGAACCGCAGCCGCTTATCGTACGCAGCCATCACGGAACTTACGCTATAACTACTGTAGGTAAGATAAATAATACTGAACAGCTGACCGAAGAGATCATAAAGACCGGCAGTCATTTCATGGAGCTTTCGGGAGGCACGATCAATGCCACTGAGCTGGTAGCAACTCTGATAAATCAGAAAGACAATATTATAGAGGGTATAAAGTATGCGCAGGAAAGGATAGACGGAAGCATGTCCATCATGCTGCTGACACCCCAGGGTGTATACTGTGCCCGTGACAGACTCGGAAGAACGCCTATAGTGCTTGGTAAGAAGCCTGAAGGCTTCTGCGCTTCTTTCGAATCCTTTGCTTATCTGAACCTGGGCTTCACGGATTACAGGGAGCTGGGCCCCGGAGAGATAGTGATAATGACGCCTGAAGAAGTACGTACCCTGGTAAAGCCGGGATCAGACATGAAGATATGTACTTTCCTCTGGGTTTACTACGGCTATCCTTCGTCCTTCTATGAGGGCGTGGGTGTCGAGAAAATGCGTTACAACTGCGGCGCTAAGATGGCCGGACGTGATAAGGAAAAAGGTGTTGATGCCGACATAGTGGCAGGTGTACCTGACTCTGGAACCGCACACGCTGTAGGTTATGCAAATGCATCCGGAATACCTTTCTCAAGACCTTTCATCAAGTATACGCCGACCTGGCCCAGGTCATTCATGCCTACGATACAGACCAAGAGAAATCTGATCGCAAGGATGAAGCTTTTACCCGTACATGAACTCATCGACGGACACAGCATACTGCTCATAGATGATTCGATAGTCAGGGGTACACAGCTTCGTGAGACGACGGAATTCCTTTACAGGAGCGGTGCCAAGTCCGTACATGTGCGTCCTGCCTGCCCTCCGATAATGTTCGGCTGCAAGTATATCAACTTCTCAAGATCCAATTCCGAGATGGAACTGATAGCAAGACAGGTGATCGCAGAGGAAGAGGGAGCGGAAGTTGAACGCAGCGTGCTTTATGACTATGCTGATCCGGATTCCGACAGATACCATAAGATGCTGGATAAGATAAGGGATAAGATGGGCTTTACCTCTCTTGCTTTCAACCGCCTTGATGATATGATGGATGCTGTAGGCATTGATAAGAATAAGCTCTGCACCTATTGCTGGAACGGACAGGAGTAAGATGGACGCTATCGACCGCGCGGCAGCGCTTGCCAGGATCAGACTCAGTGAGGATGAGAAAAGCAAAGCTGCAGCTGATCTGGAAGAGATGCTTAAGTATTTTGAGATACTTAAAAAAGCAGATATAAACGAAACGGCCGGAGACGAGGAAAGCGTGAAAACGGATGAACTCAGGGAAGATAAGGCTGTTGCGGGCGATATGAGCGCGGCCATAATCTCGGCTGCACCGCAATCGGAGAACGGGATGTTTGTTGTCCCTGAAACAATATAAGGAACAAAAATGAGATATCTGATCTTTACGGGCGGGGATAAAAACCCGCTCTTCGATATATTATTTAGGGATATTGAAAGCAGGGAGGATGTAGTCATGCTCTCGCAGCTTCCTGCTTTACCGTCAGATCCGGTATATAAGTTTTTCCACGCAAGAACATTCAACAAAAAGAATCCCGCTCCCTTTCGGAGTTTCTGGGATAAGCTTTCAACCGATTTTGAAAAAAGAATAAAGGAAGAGAAGGAGAAAGACAGCGCCTTATGGCTTGTCTTCAATAATTTCTCCGTATCTTTTTTTGAACCTTCGGTGCTGAATAAATGGAAGAAGAAATACGGGATAAAGCTCTGCATTTATTTCCTGGACCGCGCCGATTCCTACTATGCTGCGGAAGCAAAACTTTATGCGGGCTGTGTGGACTTTGATGCCGTGTATACCTATCACAGACCGGATGAGAAGAATTACGGTTTTAAGTATTTTGACACTTATTACTCAAAACTTGATGTACAGCCACCGGCAGAGGAAAGTGATGTTTTCTTCTGGGGTTCCGATGGCGACAGGCGGGGCGTGGTGGAGGAGATATACCGTCATGTGACCGGTCTCGGATACAAGGCGGATTTCGGTATATGTTATCCTTTGGGAGAAGGCAGGCAGGAAGGGATCATCTATGATAAGGAACTGACTTACGAGCAGATAGTCGAAAAGTCCGCCGCTTCGAAAGTGATCCTGGATGTAGTGCGTCCCGACAGTCTCGGAGTATCTCTCAGATATTTCGAAGCAGTAGTATACGGAAAGAAACTGATCACCAACAATCCGCTTGTCAAAGAAATGCGTTTTTTCGATCCTTCTCAGATGCTGATCATCAATAAGCCCGAAGACATAAGCCGGGAATTCATCGAATCCGGTATCACGCCAGATCAGTACGCCGGAGAGTTTTCACCCGTACATTTAATTGAAACACTAAGAAAAGCCTAATCCAAAATTCATGGAGGACGATGTTTTGATAATACAGATCGTGGAAGATGACAGGACGCTCAGCGACGGAATAGCAATATCTCTCGTTGATGCGGCTGATACATATAAAAGCGAATATACTATCGCTGATGCAAAAAAAGGTTTTGAAAAATACGGTGATGACATAAACCTCATCATACTTGATCTGAACCTTCCCGATGGCATAGGTTATGATTATCTGAAATATGTTCGCGAGAAAAGCAGTGTTCCGGTACTCATACTTACGGCGAATGATCTGGAAATAGATGAAGTGACCGGACTAACGATAGGCGCTGATGATTTTCTCACAAAACCCTTCAGTCTTGCGGTTCTGAGAGCCCGTGTAAATGCACTGCTGCGACGCAGCAAAATGTCAGCAAGTATAAGCGATACGGAAAACATATCCGGAAAGAAAAATGCGGTATATGAAACAGACGATATGGTTTTTGATTTCGACAGATTGGTATTCCGTAAAGGAAAGGAAGAGATATTCTTAAGCGTGAATGAACAGAAGCTGCTTAAGATCTTTCTTGACAACAAAGGAATGATACTGACAAGGGATATGCTGATCGAAAGGATATGGGGAAACAGCGGTGAATACGTGGAAGAGAATGCACTTTCGGTCACCGTAAACAGACTCAGGAGCAAGATAGAAAGCGGAAGCAGTGAGAAGCATATACACACGGTATATGGCCAGGGATACAAATTTGAGTAGATAAAGGATCCGAGATAACAGATGTTTGAGAATAAAACAATAGAAAGACTCGACAAAATGCTTGATTCTGCGATGAACGGCACTTTTGTCGAAAGCGATTATGACGAGACCAGGCTTTCAAGACTTGAATCCAAGTGGAAAGAATTTCTCGGTTCTTCCGTATTATCCAATAAAAATCTCGAAGCTGAAAGACACAGACTTGAACAGTTCATATCCGACATTTCTCATCAGACCAAAACTCCGATGACAAA
>JAEEIK010000084.1 GCA_016281335.1 Lachnospiraceae bacterium
ATTGTTCAGCAAAGACAACGTACTGATCGCATATCCGTGTGGCAAAGCAGGAGCTTACAGTATCCCGTCCGGCGTGACCACTATAGGCGACAAGGCATTCTCACAATGCACAGGTTTGACAGCTATCACGATTCCGGCCGGGGTGACAAGTATAGGAGATAATGCATTTGAAAATTGTTCAAACCTGACAGGCATCACTATCCCGGACAGCGTGACCGTTATAGGTGATTCTGCATTTTGCGGTTGTTCAGGCCTGACAAGTATTGCTATCCCTGCCGGTGTGACCGTTATAGACGATGGTACATTTGCATATTGTGGAAGTCTGACAAGCATCACCCTTCCCGAAAGTATAACCGATATAGGAGATTCTGCATTTTATGCCTGCGGTAGTCTGACTGACGTATATTATGAAGGGACGGAAGCTTCATGGAATAGTATAAGTATTATTGGCTTTCTCAATGACCCTATACTAAACGCGCAGAAACACTATAATACAGTTCCGGTTCAAAGTATCATCTTTAAGCTTTCTGTGCTTAAACTTAAGGTTGGAGAAAGTGCAAAGCCGGAAACAGAATTAACGCCGTCATACGCTACTGAGAATCTGATATGGGAAAGCAGCAATACTTCAGTGGCGACAGTAGCAGACGGAACAGTAACGGCAGTAGCGGAAGGCGAGGCTGTTATCACCGTAACGACCGAGGACAGCGGCAAGTCGGCAATATGTAAAGTAACGGTTGTAAAAACTACAGGTCCGGTAAAACCTGCGGAGCCTGAGAAACCTGCAGAACCGGACAAGCCCGCAGAACCGGATAAGCCCGCAGAACCTGATAAGCCCGCAGAGCCGGAAATCGTTGAAGGACCTCTCGGGCCGGAGAAGCCTGATCTGACACGTTATACCGCAAGCGGCAACGAGATAGCGGCTAAGTCCATCAACCTTAAAAAGACTGTATTTAAGGATGTGAAGGGTATCAAGAAGTTCAGTATTACAGCAGGAGATACAACGGCTGTTAAGCTCAAAGGAAGTACCCTTACCATACTTAAGGATGCCACTGTTACCATAGAAGCGATAAACAAGAAAAAGGAAAAAATCGCTGAGAAGACGATCACGCTGATAGCTCCGGCAATTGATTCCGCACCGGCAACCGAGATCAGCAGAAGAGGAAACCTTGATCTTAACAATTATATACGCTCAACTGTAAAGCCTTCCTCCTGGAAGAGTTCAAGTAAGAAGATAGCAGAGGTAAGCAATGACGGACTCCTTACGATGAAGAAGTCCGGTAAGCTCAAGATCACTGTTACTTTCCCGGCAGAGAAAGGGATGAAGGCGAAGAAGCTTACGATAAAGCTCACGATCAAGATGCCGCAGTTTAAGAAAACTTCTTATACCGTAAAGGCCGGTAAGACCGTTGCGACTGCAGTGAAGAATGTCGAAGGGGCTGTTATCACCTACAGGACCGAGAATCCTGCCATAGCAACAGTTGATGCAGGCGGTAAGGTGACCGGAGTAAGCAAGGGAACAACGAAGCTGATCATGACGGTCAGAGACATTGATTACGAAACAACAATCAAAGTTAAGTAAGCATCAATAGTGTACAGACAAGGGGCGTCACCCAGTTGATTGGATCAACTAAAGCGACAGCCCCTTTTTTTTGTTATGTGCCTGTGTTATAATCAGCAAAGGGAATATGAAAAGGAATTATCGGTTTGGGTAATCAGAACATAAAAAAGTTTTTTATCATAATCGTCAATGTGATCATAATGGCTGCCATATTGGTCTTTGTGGTGCTTTACTCACGCTTTGTAAGCCGTGATTCATATCGCAGGCAGATAGAATATTTTGAGAATACGACGATCACGATGAAGAAGGTGACGGAGAACTATCTGGAAGGTGAGCAGAGGATATGCGATGTATGGGCACGCTATATCAACAACCAAAACATGACCATGGAAGAGGCGACTGAGTATATCCGCGAGTCCCATGTGCTTGCAAATACTTCGGCACATTTGATCTATACCGATACACTAGAAGGTCTTTCTACCAGACCGAAACAGGGAACGGCCGACGACTATGACGTTTCCTATAAACGTGTGGATCTTCTTAATAACATGGACCGGATCGATGAGATAGGAGAGTCGGTCTATATTACCAGGGCTTACACCAATCCGATGAACGGAGAACAATCGCTGGCTTTCTGTAACAGGGTCACGCTGTATGATCCGGAGAGCGGGACAAGCAGGGCTGCGGTCCTTATGCGTGTAGTAGCTATCTCAGAGCTTGAACAGAAATGGGTTTTCCCGCAGACAGAACTGGTTAACGCCGAGCTGTCCATGATCGATGCCGACGGGGACTATATCATCAAGGGATACAGTTTTAAAAATTCCAGCTTTTTTGAATTCTATAAGTCTTATAATCCGACGGACCCGGAATCAGCTAAGGGTTTATTTGAAAGGATCACTTCAGCGACGGGTTCCGTTTCAATGCTTAACTCCCACGGTGAGGAGTGCATACTAGCATTTACTCCAGTTGCTGTGGGCTGGACTCTGCTGGGTTTTGTTCCGGCGAAGGATCTGATGGTGGATAAACAAAACTGGCTGCTGTTCGGAGTGGTATCCGCGGGGCTGCTGATCCTGTTTATCTGTGACCTCTGTTATATGCTTTCCCTGAACAAGCGGCTTCAGATCACCGCCAGGGAAGCAGAATCCGCAAATAAGGCAAAGACGGATTTCCTCTCCACCATGTCACACGATATAAGAACTCCAATGAACGCCATCATAGGACTTACGGCTATTGCCGAGAAAAACCTCGGAGATACCGAGTCTACAGGGGAGAGCCTCAGAAAGATCAGTCTTGCCGGTAATCATCTGCTGACACTGATCAATGACATTCTGGATATATCGAAAGTGGAAAGCGGCAAACTTAAACTTAGTCCGCATACTTTTTCCATAGTGGAAACGGTGGAGAATCTTGTAAATATCTCCCAGCCGATGATCAAGGAAAAGAATCTTGAATTCAATTTCCATATCGACCGGATGGAAATTGAATATCTGTATACGGACCAGCTCCGTCTGAATCAGATCTACATCAATATCCTTTCCAATGCCATTAAATATACGGAACCCGGCGGGAAGGTCAGCGTGGATATGCGCGAGGAAGACAGTCCCACAGAGGGCAGTGTAAGGCTGGTATATGTGGTGGCGGATACGGGCATAGGCATGAGCGAGGAATATATGGCTACCATGTATCAGCCGTTCTCAAGACAGATAGACAGCCGGGTCAACAGTATACAGGGAACCGGCCTGGGTCTTGCCATTACAAAGCAGATGGTGGAAATGATGGGCGGAACCATCGAATGCGAAAGCGAGCAGGGTAAGGGGACTACTTTCACCGTCGTGCTGGATATTCCTGCAGCTGACAGACAGCGTGAGGATATGCAGCTTGATCCTGTTGATGTTCTGATCGTGGATGATGATGAGATCATGCTGCAGACGGCCGTTGATACGCTTAAGTCTATCGGAGCCGAAACCGAGCAGGCAGGTAGCGGACTTGAGGCACTCGGTATGATCGAACACAGGCATCTTTCCGGCCGGGATTACGATGTGATCATAATTGACTGGAAAATGCCCGAAATCGATGGAATTGAGACTATTAAACGCATCCGTTCCGAAATAGAAGCCAGGATACCGATCCTGCTTATTTCCGCATATGACTGGTCTGATATTGAGGATAAAGCAAAAGAGGCCGGAGCAAACGGCTTTGTCAGCAAGCCTCTTTTCCGTTCAACACTCTATGATAAGATCAACGATCTGATCGGGAAAGAATCAAAATCACAGGAGCCGGAGGACGACTATTCCGATCTGCAGGGCCTGCATATACTTGTGGCCGAAGATAATGATATCAACTGGGAGATAATTTCCGCCATGCTTGCCATGTTCGGAATCACGGCAGACCGTGCGGAAAACGGACGCATCTGTGTGGACAAGATAAGTAAGGCCGATCCCGGAAGTTATGAGTTGATCTTTATGGACGTGCAGATGCCGGAGATGAACGGTCTCGATGCGACCAGGACAATACGCAGCCTGGAGGATAAAGCTGCCGCCACGATTCCGATCGTGGCCATGACCGCAGACGCATTTTCGGAAAACATCACCGAATGCCTGAATGCAGGAATGAACGGGCATATTGCAAAGCCGATAGATATGAAACTTGTTATCAAGGAAATAAGAAAAATACGGGAAGGAAGGAAATGAGTGTGAAAAAGACAGGAGGAATATTACCGGTAATGTTGATGATCGCAGGACTTACGGCATGCGGATCAAAGGAGCAGGAGACTGCTGAAGCAGGTTTTAAGCCGGCTCTGGATACTTCAATAAGCTGTCATATCAACGTAGCCGGCGGTTACGATAACTTTGAGGCGCTGGAGGCTGAATTTGACCGCTTCAATGAGTATTATCCGAATGTGGAGCTGATGTTCACTAAGATCGATGACTATAACAATATGATAGGAACGGTGCTGAACGGAAACGATGCCCCTGACATCTATGTCAATTATTCATGGATGTACGGAAGGGAGCAATACAAAGAGTCCATAGCTCATGCCGAGGATCTGTCTGATCCGGCGCTTAAGCTTGACCTTAATTGTATACGCAGCAATATAATTCTGAATACGGAGGACGGCAAACTGCCGATGGTTCCCGTTTTTTCAAATACCTACGGCATGCTCGTGAACAACAGTCTGTTTGAAAAAGAAGGATTGAACGTTCCGACGACTTATCAGGAGCTGGTGACAGTGTGTGATGAGTTCCGCAAAAAAGGTTATGAAAATCCCATGATGGGATTCTGCAAAGAGGAGACAACATCGCTTTTCATCCTGTCTGTTTATCCCTTCTTCTGCAGCACTGTGGCATCTGATGCGGAGGCTGTTAAAAAACTCAATGCTCTTGATCCGTCAGCCGGTGAGTATATGCGGCCTGCGCTTGAGAAGGTCGTGCAGTTTCTTAATGACGGTTGCGTGGATATGGAGGCCTGTGCAGATATAGAGAACAATTATGATGCCGTGATCCTCCGCTTTTTTGAAGGAGATGTACCGATGATGGCCTGCTCAGGCGATACCGTTTCCGGTACTGCGAAACGTGAGAGCCGTTCGGAAGCATTTATTGCTTCACCCTTTAAATACAGTTTTGTACCGATCCCTATGTCAGATGAAGGGGCAAGTTTCCTTGATATGCCGAATCTCCAGTTTTCAGTCAACAAGGACAGCGAAAATCTCAATATGGCCAACGAGTTTATGCGCTTCCTGGTCACTTCGGAGGAACTGAGTAATATGGCGCAGAAAAAAGGGCTCATGTCACCGACCAAAGACCTGTCCTTTAACAGCATGTACGCTGCCTTCGAGGCTGTTCCGGAATCACGGATACTCTCGCCTGAGGAATTCGGCCTGACAGATGATGCGGTCAAACAGTTAAGACGGGCAGTATACGGAGTCGGGACCGGCACAATGACAATAGATGAAGCAATAGCCGGCTATGGCTCATTTGAACAGTAGATGAGGAAGTTCAGCCTTAATGGCTGTTGATGATAAAGAAAGAGGAAGAGCAGTTGTATTACGTACCCGATGGAACAGAACAGTGCGGATTTTATGAATGCAGCGAATGCGGCAGCCGTTTTCTTGACCTGCGCATAGCGCCGGGGCTAGTGTGTCCCTACTGCGGCACGGAACCGGATATGGAACTGGGGCCCGATGACGAGATGCCCGATATGGTCGAAAGCGCAAAGCTGATAAAGATGCTGGAGGGTGAAGAAGTAGAGAAATATGATACGCTGTTAAGCCTTGCAATAACAGGCGGCGATTACAGCTGGATATGAGAGAAACAGAGGTGCACCGAATGAACGAGCAGGACAAGCGGGCAGTTGAGCAGCTGGTAATGACGGGAATGTCATTGGAGGCTTTGTACAGCTGCTTTCCCAAGTTTCCTAAGGAAGCGATAGAAGAAATATATAAGGCAGGGAAAAGCACTGATACAGCGGAAGAGAAACCGCTGTTCAGTGTGAACTGCTCGTAAGACATTTGAAAATCTTTATTGACTTTCCTGATCAGCCGATATATAATTCACACAATCACCTGATTCGGTGAGTACAATTCAGTAAGAAGCCGATATGTATGGATTTAGTTGACGGGTATACTATGCCCTGAAGCTGAATCTCTACATATCGGCTTTTTTGTTGTGCTTTTGCACCTTGATAACTGCATATCGCTCTTTCGCTTTGGGATGGCAACCGTTCCGGGGAAGCAGCGCCATGACCTGTCATGAGACAGCGAGCGTGCCGGGGATCTGCGAAAGAGGGGCAAATATTATTTGATAAACGAAAGGAGAAAGACTATGGAAAAGAAAATGATTGGTAACTACAGGGAAGTAAGCCTTGATACAAACGGAAAAGGCTGTGACAGACACTATAAAAATCCGCTGACAAAAACATATCAGTATGAGTATGCGCTGTATCTTGCCGTATCAGAGCTTTTCGGTTCGGTCAGGCCTGTGTCGATGAGCCTTGAGAGCCTTAAGCTGTATTATTATGAACTTCATATATCCAAGGATGGCGGCGGAAAGGCTATGAGCCGTGAGGGGCTTGTGTCAGAGATGAGGAAACTTATAAACCGTGATGTTATTGGGAATATCATATTTCCGATGATGGATGTCTGCGCCGCAGAAGCCATGGCAGTACCGGATGAAGACGGGACACACCGCCTGATCTTCTCTGACGGAATATACGGATTCAGCCTGAAACTCATGATAAACTCCGGTCACCCCACCGGGATTGAGTCCGTTTTATTACCCAGTAAAAAAATATAATAGAGATATAGGACGCCGACAGGGGCGTCGGAAAGTTAGAGAGGAGGTATTGTCATGAGCCAGGATACTATAGATTTAAGCCAGTTACCGTTAGATCCCTTTGATGATGATAACTGAAAGGGAAGAACGGGATGAAGGAAATGATCTTTTGGATATGGGAGGAAAAGAAATGATGACAGGCTATGTAAGACTTTTTAACGGTAACAGGAACAGAGGGGATTATACGGAGATAACATATTACGATGAGACAGGTGAGCAGGTGGATCCGGAAGAGGCTGTAAGGGTACGTATCAGGGAAATACTCGCAAGCGGCGAAGTGGTAAAAGAAATCCGGGGATACTGCGGTGAGCCGAGAAGAAAGCCGGCGTAGGATAATGAAAAATAGTGAAAAAATAGTGTAATTTTGTGGAAATTTCAGGATCCGTCTGCTATAACATTAATGAGTATTATGAATCGTTACAGATGGGTTTGCCGGCAGTTTATTACTCCGATCGAAGTCAGCCGTGAAATTGGTGTGACAAACAAAATGCGAGGGATAATGAAAAAACGATAAAGAAGATGATTTCATAATTCAGAATCTGCCAAGGAGGGAAGGAACATGGCTTTGATACAGGTTAATTATTTATCACGGGCATTATTCAGGACGGTCACGCTGAATGTCGTTCTTCCTGCTGATAAGCTCGATTATGAGGCCGTAGAATACATAAATCCTGAGGGAAAGAAATTCAAGACTTTATATCTTTTGCACGGTCTGCTGGGAAACTATACTGACTGGATCAGCGGAACCCGTATCCAGAGATGGGCTGAAGAACGAAATCTTGCCGTAGTGATGCCGTCGGGTGATAATTCATTCTACGTTAAGGGTAAGATGCCCTTTGATGATTACGATACATTCATCGGAAGCGAACTGCCCGAAGTATGCCGGAGGATGTTTCCTCTTTCTGAGAAGCGGGAGGATACTTATATTGCAGGATTGTCCATGGGAGGCTATGGCGCGATCCGAAATGGTATCGTTTATTCCGATACCTTCAGCCATGTGGCAGGTCTGTCGGCTGCTGTTCATTTATTTGATGACGAAACGGAGAGAGAGTTTGAAAACGATCTGTTTGAAGATCGCGAAAAGGCCGCAAAAACAGATCTTAATCCCATGGTGGCTTATGATGAGCTGTTAACATCGGACCGCTGGAAGCCGCGTTTCTATCTGTGCTGCGGTAAATGCGATGATCTGTATGGAACGAATGTGAAACTAAGGGACTATCTGATTTCGAAGGGCGCGGATGTGACATGGAATGAGGATGAAAAAGCGTCGCATGACTGGGATTACTGGGACACAGAGATAAAGAAGGTTTTGGACTGGCTGCCGCTTGAGAAATCCGATATGGGACTTGGAAGCGGAAATGTAAAGCTGAAGGAAGAGTAAAAAATGAACAAAGCAACTATTTCTGAATTCTATCAGAAAAATATGTATGGGATCTGGAGAACGGGAGAAAAGATTTCATACAGACGTTTAGGTCCTGATCCGAAGGAAAATAAAGCAGAGAATCCCTTTGAGGTAGTAGGGGGCGAACTGATAAGAATTCTGGTGGAAACGGATAACAGTAAGACAGAGTTTACCCTGCATGCATACCTGCCGGAAGAAAAGGATCGCATGCGTTATCCGGCCGGTTCACCTTATATCGTCTGTATGCATCCCATTAAGCCTATGGACAGATTGCTGGCACAGGGCTGGGCAGTATTCGTTCTCGAGATAGGTAAGATAGCTTCTGATGATACAAAGCATCAGGGGGCTTTTTATGAGCTGTATCCATACGGGGATAAGGAGAATGAACAGACCGGTGTTCTTATGGCATGGGCCTGGGGGGCGTCTAAGGCAATAGATGCGGTGTATGCCGGACTTGATAAGGAGTACTCACTGGATGCCGGCGCTTCTATGGTAACGGGAGTATCAAGATGGGGAAAAGCTACGGCAGTATGCGGCGCTTTTGATGAAAGGGTAAGTATGACTATCCCGGCCTGTTCCGGAGCAGGCGGGCTGGCTTTATATAATTATCTATCGGAAGGCAAGAGCTATGACTTCAGCAGCATAGGCGGCCCTGCAGAGTATACCTACGGGAAGAATGAGCCGCTGGATTGTCTTCAGTCCGAAGCTGAGCGGGGCTGGTTCAATGACAGCTTTCTCCGGTATAAAAAGCCGGAGGATATTCCTATGGACCAGGAGAATCTTCCTGTGCTGGCAATGGATAAGAACAGGTATTATTTTATCATAGCTGCATGTACCGGCGAGGATTGGGTCAATGCGCCGGCTATGTGGGAATGCTATAAGAAAGCCAATGCCGTATATGAACGGGAAGGGCTGGCTGATCATCTTACAATACATTTTCATTTGGAGGGTCATGCAGTGATTGATGAAGATGTTGAATTATTTATCAAATATTTTGATCGTATGTACTTTGGAACTGAGAACGATCTGAGAATAGATGAAGTGAAAACGACCGTGTTTTGCGGGCAGGAAGATTTTAGGGAGTGAGTGCTTGAGAGTAGTGATCATCAGACATGCGGAAGTGGACTTCTGCTGGAGCAGGCGATGTACGTCAGAGGGCTTTGATTCAGAGTGCAGCGGCTATGACAGTGCTCCGATCAAAGAAATATCATTTCAAATTCCTCAGATAGAATACCAGAGAATATTTATCAGTGAGTTATCCAGAAGTTTAAGTACAGCCGGGCAATTGTTTCCTGAGAAAGAATATATAGAATCCGGGCTTGTTAACGAAGTCCCGCTCAGATCGGCTTTTGATACAAAAAAGAAGTTTCCGTTGTGGTTTTGGAATGTAAATGGACGACTTCAGTGGTTTATGAATAATCGGAGACAGACTGAGGGACGCGATCAAACAAGGGAAAGAGCAAGACAGTTTGTCACGATGATGAGTAATTCGAATACGGACTGTGCTGTTATCACACACGGATTCTTTATGCATACGCTGTTGTCTGAAATGAAGAAAGCAGGATTCAGAACGGATAGATCTTCTGTAGGATACAAGAACGGAGAATATGTTATTGCTGAAAAATAGTCACTGTCCGGCAGTGACTATTTTTCTGAATCAGAGAAATAACCGGGTCTAATTTGCCGAATCGGACATGTATTATTTCGGGCGGAAGCCTTAGAATGTAAATGTAAACAGAAATTGATCCGTCAGTGAAAGGCAGATGAGCAGATCATGAAGAGGAGGGTTTGATATGATGAACAATATATTTGCGGGGCCGAGGATATAAGCAGATAGCAGCATCGACTATACATATTTAGAAGAGGATATTGAGATGAAAAACAATGAAAAAGTCAACAAAACAGTTGAAAAGACAGTAAAGACCGGGATCAGCTTCGGAAGCGCTCTTGCCATGGTGGTAAGCTATGTGAATTGGCATTCGATCTTCTGGGCGATCATACACGGGCTCATGAGCTGGGTGTATATTGTGTACTACGTTATCAGGTACTAGGTACAATGAGAACAGAAATGTTCGTTTGATAAATCTACCCTCATATGAAAAGCTTCCTTCGGGAAGCTTTTTCATTTTATTGGCATAGCGTACATGAGGGTGGCATGATATAATCATATTATGCCGGTGTTCAGACTTGAAAAAAATATAATAGCTTTTCCTGATCCGAAGCTCGCTGAAGCTGACGGCTTGCTGGCTGTAGGCGGCGATCTAAGTACAGAAAGACTGCTGTTAGCATATTCGAATGGTATTTTTCCCTGGTATAATGAGGGAGAGCCGATCCTTTGGTACTGTCCTCATAAGCGTTTTATCATACGGCCGGAAAAGATACATGTATCACATTCTCTTGCTAAGTATATGAGAAAACATGAGGTGTCTGCGGTTGTTGAGAGAGACTTCAGTGATACGATGCACAGATGCAGAATGAAACGGGAAAATGCTGAGGGAACCTGGATAACGGATGCAATGGAAGAAGCATATGCCGGGCTTAATAAGGCAGGCGCTGCTATGGCTGTGGAAGCCGCTGTGGACGGAGTGATCGCAGGCGGATTGTACGGAGTGATACTAGGCAAAAACTTCTTCGGCGAAAGCATGTATTCCGATCATGAGAACGGATCTAAACTGGCGCTGGTTCTACTTGCGGGAATCCTGCAAAAGCATGATTTTAAAATGATAGACTGCCAGTTCCATACGGATTTTCTGGAAAGCATGGGCGGGGAATACATCACTTATGAAGAATACATGAAAAATATAACTGATATGATGGGAACAAAAAGTATATAGCATATGAAGAAAAGAAGAGGAACGACAGTATTTGCAATATGGATTGCCATTGCTCTATGCGGCTGCGGACAGAAGGCTCAGGCAGTTACTGATCAGCTCATCGAAAGCGGTGATGATCTGGTCTACAGGAGTTACGGTGAAGCTGCCATACAGGTCGAAGCAGGCAGTAAGCTGCTGATCGATCTGACAACTGTGGATGGCCTCGATAGGATTGAAAGTGTATATATATGCAATTGCAGAACTAAAGAAGAAGTGAGTCTGCCTGCTTCAAACAGGCTCACATACAGTGTCGAAGAGGATGGGTTTTACGCTGTTTATGCTGTTACGGAAGAGGGAGAGTATATTGATCTCTCCGGGAAAACCGGAATTGAACATGTATATGATACAGGCAGCGGGGACAATGAGATCGTAGATCTAAAAGAAGAACAGGAAAACGAGGATAAAGAAAAACAGACAGAGAGCCTGCTTGATCCTGACGGAACAACTCTTGAAACACGTATCCGGGTACCGGAAGGATATGAGAGAATTTCCGAAGCGGATGGAAGTTTTGCGGAATTCCTGAGAGCATACCCGATGCATGAAGACGGGTATAAGGTACATTATTATGACGGCGGGATAAAGGAACATGCTGCGCAGGCCGCAGTCTTTGATATGCATCTGGGAGATAAAGATCTGCAGCAATGTGCGGATTCAGTAATAAGGATGTATGCGGAATACCTGAGGGATAACGGTAGAAGCGATGAGATAGCCTTTCACTTTGTGAGCGGTTTCCTTTGTGACTATAAGACATGGCTTGCAGGTAATAAGGTAAGTGTGGTCGGAAATAACGTCAGCTGGACTGCGACAGGTGTACGTGAAGATACGGATGAAAGCTTTGAAGCCTACCTCAACACTGTTTTTACATATGCAAGCACCATATCCTTAAAGAAAGAGTCCGAGGCAGTAAGTCTTAAGGATATACGTGCAGGAGATATATTCATTCATGCCGGATCGCCGGGACATGTGGTAATGGTGGCGGATGTTTGCGAAAAAGCCGGAAAGAAGGCTTTTCTGCTTGCACAGGGATACATGCCTGCACAGGATTTTTATGTACTGACAAATGAGCTTCATGCTGACGATCCCTGGTATTATGAAGACGAGATAGTCTATCCTTTCTGTACTCCGGAGTATGTATTCGGTGAAGAATGTCTGATGAGGCCGGGATATCTATGAAGAGAACAAAACAAATACTGATTTTTGATCTTTTTGAGACGCTTATCGAAGATGAATGGATAGATTTTAACCTTGGATTAAAGCAGCTTTGGGAAGAGCATTACAGAGATAAGTGTTCATTTGATGAGATCAAAGCATATGGCGAAGAACTGTTCATATATATGTGTGAACTGCATAAGCAAGGTATTGAATTTCCGTTTGTCAAAGATGAATTGACGATGTATGCCGAAAGATTCGGCGGAGAAATCCTTAGCATGAGTTTTGAAGAAGAGGCAGGGTTCCTTCGACGATGCAATAAAGTAAGGGTATATGACGGACTTTCCGAAATGCTGGATATCTTCCGGGAAGCAAAGATCCCGATGTATGTTCTGTCAAACAGCGGGTTCAGAGCCGGAGCGCTTAAGCTTATACTTGATGAGCTGGGGATCGGGGCGTATTTTGAGGAGGTATGGTCAAGTGCAGATTTCGGAAAGGTAAAGCCAAGTACGGATTTATTTGAGATGGCAGTGAACATGATCCTTGAGAAACACCCTGACAGTGATAAGGGGGATATCCTGTTTATCGGAGACACATATTCCACAGATGTTACAGGAGCATACAGAGCCGGTCTCAAGGTCGCCTGGATCAACAGAAAGAATGAACAGGATGCAGAAGGATTTTCAGCATATCAGCTCAAAGAGATAACCGAGCTACAAATGCTGATCGTATAATAGAAATAAGATATTAAGAATAAGAGGTGGTAAGGATATATGTTGGATTACAGACTTATGACAATTGATGACTATGAAGCGGCATACGATCTTTGGATCAGATGCGGAAACGGATTGAATGATAAGGACGATTCACGCGAGGAAATTGAAAAATACCTTAAGCGAAACCCGGACACTTCTTTTGTTGCCGTACTTGATGAAAAGGTAGTCGGTGTAATACTTTGCGGACATGATGGCAGAAGAGGGATAGTTCAGCATGCCTGCGTATCACCGGATTGCAGGAGAATGGGAATAGGAAAGAAGCTTGTCGATCTTGCCATAGATGCACTTAAAAAAGAGGGGATCAACAAGGTTCTTCTCGTTGCTTTCAAAAAGAACGAGGGCGGAAATGCATTCTGGGAATCACAGGGCTTTACGCTTCGTGATGATCTGAATTACAGAAATAAAGCACTTGCCGAGATGGTCCGTATAGATCCTGATTACATGAAGTAAAGACAGCTGCAAAACAGTCACCGTTATGGTGGCTGTTTTTTTTATACCAAAAATGAATGTATTCACGACAAATATTGATATGACATTTATAGGAGTCGATTATCCTTTTTGACAGAAATATTTTTCCGTAAAGAACCTCTGCAGAAATGCGGAGGTTTTTTAAGTGTGATATAATATCAAAAGAAAGAAGAGAATGGAAAGGTTTTCGGTAGAGAATGGAAATTTGGGATTTATACGATAAAGAAGGGAAAAGAACGGGAGAGACCTGGGAGAGAGGCTTTGGAAACTATAAGCAGATTCCTGACGGGCTTTATCATATGGTGGTAGATATCCTTGTTCAGCATGTTGACGGTACATATCTTCTGACTAGAAGGGATATGAGTAAGGATGTATATCCGGGATACTGGGAGGCCAGTGCAGGAGGATCTGCATTATCCGGGGAAGATGCGCTTGAAGCTGCTAAACGTGAGCTTTATGAGGAAACAGGATTATCTGCGTTAAATATTGAACTTGTAAGTCATGTTTTCAGAGATCCCAGTCACAGCATGTTTTATTCGTTTCTTGCAACCGTAGATGCAGATAAGGATTCGGTGATCCTTCAGGAAGGCGAAACTGTAGATTATAAGTGGGTGGATGCCCGGGGATTTATCGAATATGTCGATTCCAATCAGGCGATCAAAACTCACAATGACAGATACAAAGAGCTTATCGAAGTCATAAGAGCCGGCATATCGTAAGATTATCATGAAAAGTATCACGGTAAAGGAGGGGAAGATCACGCAGGACAACGGAATAAAAAAACAGCAGTCAGTAAAAGGTCTGAAGTGGGTATTTATCGTATTGATGATCCTTGCCTTTGTAATTATGGCTGTTATAATATACAGATCTTCTCCATACGTTTATGTTAAGCGGATGGCAAAGAATAACGAAGCCATTTTGAATCAGCTTACATCTGTTATGAGAGGTTATAGCGAAAACAATAAGCATATTGAATACAGCGACGAGGATGCACCTGATGAGATAAAGACTATCATGAGAGAACTAAAGGATGAATATCAGAAAGACAGTGAATGGCCGGTTTTCTCGGGCGTGGAAGTATATTTTGATGAACAGGGAGGTATGATGTACCTTATCCAGGTCAGGAAAGATAGGCTTAAAAGCGGTGACGGTAAAGACAGTCCTGATATCAGATGTTATTATCTGATCTACACAGACAGCAATTATGATGGGAAACAGGCGGAGACATCTGCGGACCTGCTGTATGGCAACTGGCATTATTGGTCGAAAGATCTGTATTCGGGATAAAAAACCTTGAAAGGAGAAATATAATATGATAAAGGAACACTTTGTTAAGATCAGTAATGGTGAGTGCAGTAAAACGGAGTTAACACTCACCGGCATATGTCTGGTACTCATAGGGGTTGTTATAGGTATGATCATAACCCCTGCCCGAGTCTTTGTTGCAGGAAGCTTTAACGGTAATCAGGGTAGTCTGGGCAAACCGGAAAAGAAAAAGAAGAAGGGGAAGGCGAATCAGAATGCTTAACTACCTGGTGATCATACTTTTTATTTTCTTTATCGGAAGCTTGTCCGGCTGGTGTCTGGAACTCGTATTCAGAAGATTTTTTGGCGCCAATAACCCTGATCATCGCTGGATCAACCCGGGGTTTTTGACGGGACCGTATCTCCCGATATATGGATTTGGTCTGGTCAGTATGTTTCTGATGGCTTATATACCGGTCCCGATAGAAAATGAAACAGTCAGAAAGCTTGTCCTGTTTTTGGCAATGGCTGTGACGATGACGGTGATAGAGTATATCGCCGGATTGATCTTTATAAAAGGACTTCATATAAGATTATGGGATTACACCATGCGTCCGGGAAATATACAGGGCATCATCTGTCCTTTGTTCTCGTTCTTCTGGGCGGTTCTGGGGGCAGTATATTATTTCCTTATACATCCCCATGTTCTTCAGGCAGTATCCTGGCTTGCAGATAATATGGCTTTTTGTCTTGTGATAGGATTCTTCTACGGGATTTTCTGGGTGGATGTGTTTTATTCATTCAAACTCGTGAACCGCATCAAGAAATTTGCGGAAGAAAAGGAGATCGTTGTACGTTATGAAGCTGTTAAATCAGCAATAAGAAAGGCTGAGGTGGAAAGCAGGGAGAAGCTGCATTTCCTGTTTGCATTTAATCCGGATGTATCGTTGAGAGAGCATCTGGAAAGGTATGTTGAACTGATGACAGCATTCCATGCCGATCATCTTCCGGAACCGATCCGAAAGACTATCAGCCATAGGAGAGATAATGAAAATAACAGAAAAAATATTTGACGCCTGCTACATTTTAGAGCCAAGCTTACGTCAGGATATGAGAGGACAGATGCAGGTCTTCTATGATGATACGGAAATAAAAAATCTTCTGGATGGCTTTGAAATAGGAGAACAGAGAATCTACAGGATTCCCGGGAAACACACGTTTTACGGCATACATTATCAGAAGCCGGGAAAGGCAAAAGGAAAGCTTATAAGCGTGATACAGGGAAGAGCACTGGATTACTTAGTAGATCTCAGACCGGATTCCGATACATATAGGCAATACAGAATGTTTGAACTTAATGAAAAAATGCCGCGGCTTATATATCTTCCTGCAGGATTCGGTCACGGCTTTCTGACATTGGAAGATAATACGATCCAGGTCTTTGCGGTAGATCCGCACTCTGAGAGAGAAAACTCAGGAGTTGTAAATTACAAAGATCCTTCGATAGGGTTGGTATTGCCGGTTGAAGAAGTGATCATATCCGATTATGACAGAGATGCTGAGTTTCATCCCTGCGAATACCCGTGTGAAAGAGAAAATAATGCATACATTCATGTATGAGGACAGAATAGATAATGTAAGATCGTAGAGAACAAATTTATGCTTGACTCTTCCCTTGGGGCACCCTTTATCCTTTTAGTCAGAGAAAGGAGAGGGAAGAGTTATGAGAGAAAAATACGGATTATACAACAATTTATCCTATGTTATCCGCGGAATGAAAAGCGGAAATGAGAATCTGCTGGGCATTCAGTCTTTGGGAATCTTAGCGGAGACGGTATCGCTGTTTATCATCCCGATGATGGTAAAACTCATCATTGATTCACTGACAGCGGGTGATGCGCTTAACAAGACAATGATCCTGATCGGGATCAATTCAATAGTCATGCTTATCGTATATCTTACAGCAGGCTATGTCGAAAACAATACCCCTTACAGAATTAAACATGCTCTTATACGTTTTAAACGTGAACTTACAGAGACCATGACATCCATGGAGTATGCCAATATGGAAGATCCTAAGGTGCTGGATGAACACGAGAGGATAAGAAATGTCATGAACGTAAAGACCCAGGGCATAGAAGGCATGATGGATTCTACCGTAAAATGCGCCAAGCTTATTGCCCAGATGATAATGGCGGGTATCCTTGTATCCCGTCTGCATCCTCTGCTTATAGTGATACTTTTGGGACTCTTGTTACTTTCATTTATGGTGGTGGATAAGACCAAGCTTAAAGATAAGGAGCTGGTGTGGGATGCCCTAGGACCATACTGGAGAAAGCACTTTAATATGGGGTATCTGACAAATCATTTCACCTCGGCCAAAGAGATAAGAGTCTATGATATGAAGGATTGGATCTATAAGAAGTATCTGGGGATCAATTCCGATATACTGGCGAAATATAAGCTTTCGAGAAACATCTGGTTCAGATCGCATGCTCTTTGTATGCCTATAGCCCTGCTGGAAGAAGTAAGCCTATACGCTTTCCTGATATGGCAGCTGTCCATGGGGAAGCTGACGGTAGCGGAATTCACGCTCTATGTTGCGGCGGTACATATCTTCATAAAGGCGTTAAGTGATTTTATCCATGAGTATACGGAGATTAAAAAGCAGTCGTTGGAAGTAAAGGATTTCAGGGCATTTATAGACCGCTATAAAGTTAAAGACGTAACGGTTAAGGATATGGGTGCAATGGAAGAGAAGCCGGCGTTTGAATTTAAGAATGTGAGCTTCTGCTATGAAGGACAGAAGAAAAATGCGCTTGAACATGTTTCTATATCCGTGCCGTATGGAGAAAGGCTGGCAGTAGTGGGACTGAACGGGGCCGGAAAAACGACATTTATCAAACTGCTTGCCGGTTTCTATAAGCCTGCGGAAGGGAAGATCACATTAAACGGTAAAGACTGCGCAGACATGAGCAGGGAAGAGATATTCAGATATTTTTCAGCAGTCTTTCAGAATGTGGAGGAATATCCCTTCACCGTAGCGGAAAACGTATCCATGAAAAACTTAAGTGATACCGATGAAGAAAAGGTAAAAGACTGTCTTAAACGCTGCGGGCTTTTGGAGAAGATCGATAAGCTGGAAAATGGTGAAAAGAGCCAGGTGATGAAGGTTATAGAAAAAGACGGCGTGGATTTTTCGGGCGGCGAAAAACAGAAACTTGCGCTGGCCAGGGCTTTGTACAAAGATGCGCCGGTGATAATACTGGATGAGCCTACATCGGCGCTGGATCCGCTTGCAGAAGAAAAGCTTTATACGAGCTTTAATGAGCTGATAGGTGATCGTACGGGAATATTCATCTCCCACAGATTATCATCGACAAAATTCTGCGATAAGGTGGCAATGTTTGAGGATGCCCGTCTGGTAGAGTATGGCACGCATGAAGAGCTGATGCAGAAAAAGGGGAAGTATTATGAACTGTATAAAACCCAGGCACAGTTATACAGAGAGGAGGAAAAGAAAGATGAAGAAGACAGATGATAGGACCATCAAAACAAAACCTATAAGATATTTTGCAGCCGCGATGAAAAAATACAAAAAAGGTTTTTATCTCTTGTATGCGCTTATGATCCTGGCACTGATGATACAGCCCTTTATAAGCATGTTAGGACCGAAGATGATGATAGATGCGATCGTGGCAAAGGCAGATATCAGGGTCATCATAAAGATAGCTGCTGTTATGGTACTTGTTGATTTTGTGATTAAGTGCATTACTGTATTTACGGATCTGGAGCTTGACAGGGAATACTATACGGGACTGGACAGACATCTGGAAGCAGCTGTCGGAAAAAAGAGCATGGAGCTTAAATATGAGACTACCGAGAATAAGGAGACCCTGGACAGTCTGGCAGATGCCAGAACAGGAATTGATTCCGGATATTCGGGCGGCTCGAAAGGGCTGTTCGGCGCGATAGCTTTATTGACAGTAAACATCGTGGTCATCCTGCTTTCAGCGGCAATAGTATTCAGCTATACCTTCCTTCCCATCATACTTGTGCTCATCAATGTCACGCTGAATGCATTTTTTGAGAGCAGGCTTAATAAGATAAAGATGGATCAGATACAGCGCCTTGCGGTGACGGACAGGGCGTATTACTACCTTCTTCACGGACTTTCGGATATAAGGTACGGAAAAGATATAAGACTGTTTAATGCGAAAGATATGATGCTTGGAAGGGTTGATGGTTTTAATGATATACAGTCGGAGATAAATAAGACTCATGCAAAAGAATCACAGAAATACATTAGCGGTTCTAAGATAAATCTTGCTGTGACTGCGGCATTGATATACCTGATGCTGGCCGTAATGGTAATAGATAAAAAGATAGGCATAGGTGATTTCACGATGCTTTCGACTGCAGTCACTACCATTGTTGCATCCATCAATACTGTTCTTAAACAGATACTTGAACTGAAGAAATTCTGCGGATATTCGGATAAGTTTATCAGCTACGTGGAAGGAAATATATACGAGGAAAAGGGAGATAAGGATCCTGATACTTCAAAAGGCATTGTGATAGAGTTTAAGAACGTATCCTTTAAGTATCCGGGAAGCAGGGAGTATGCGCTTAAGAATATCAATACAACCATAAAAAGCGGAGAACACTGGTCAGTGGTAGGTTTAAACGGCGCAGGAAAATCAACGTTCATTAAACTGTTATGCAGGCTGTATGAATGTACGGAGGGAGAGATATTTGTAAATAATATAAATATAATGGATTATGATTACAGCAGTTATATGAAGATACTGTCCGTAGTATTCCAGGATTTCTGCCTGCTTAATTTTTCCATAAAGGAGAATCTTATCTGCGACAGTCCGGATAAGGTTTCGGATGAAAAGCTTATACCTTTGCTGGAGGAAGTAGGCTTAAAGGATAAAGTGGATTCACTTTCGCTGGGACTGATGACGCCGGTATTCAGATATTATGATCAGAACGGATTCGAGCCCTCCGGCGGAGAGCAGCAGAAGATCGCTATGGCCAGGGCACTGTACAAAAATGCGCCTGTGCTGATACTGGATGAGCCTACCGCAGCGCTGGATCCCATAGCAGAAAAGGAGATATATGAGCAGTTCAACAGCATGGTAAAGAATAAGACTGCAATATTCATATCACATCGTCTGGCCTCCTGTAAGTTCTGTGATAAGCTGCTGGTATTTAAAGACGGCGAGATAGTGGAGCGGGGTACCCACGAGAGCCTGGTGAAAGTCTCCGGGGGACTCTATGCCAATATGTACAAAGCACAGGAAAAGATGTATAGTTAAGGTGTTTCATCACTCTTATTGTTATGAGGAGTTCAACAGATGGAAAAGAAAATGACATCCGGCGAGATAGCCAAAAAGGCGGGAGTATCCCAGAAGGCCGTGCGGCTGTATGATGAGAAGGGGCTTCTGAAGCCGACGGATTATTCGGAAGGGAACTACAGACTTTACGATGATGCGGCGCTTCAGATACTGGAAAAGATAGTTGCGCTTAAAGCAATAGGGTTTTCACTGGAAGAGATAAGGGATAATCTGACAGCGGGAGAGGCAGTGAATGTTGAAGAGGCGCTGCGCATTC
Source organism: Lachnospiraceae bacterium (assembly GCA_016281335.1). GTDB lineage: Bacteria > Bacillota > Clostridia > Lachnospirales > Lachnospiraceae > NK4A136. The sequence goes on from JAEEIK010000084.1 coordinate 20,421, forward strand.
AGCTAAAAAATATGGAGGAAAAGCGCAGCCAGATAGATAATGTGATAGCTGCGATAAAAGGAGCGCTTGAGCGCAGGGGCAGCGCGCTTGACTGGGATGATGTGGCTACAATAGTGCAGAACATTGATATAGACCGCAGGGCAGACGAGCACCATTGGGATGCTCTTAGGCATACGGCGCAGGAACCGGACTGGTATGTGAAGATATTTGATTCACTTGAGTTAAAAAAGAAAGATAAGATACTTGACCTTGGCTGCGGATATGCAAAGCTTTGGAGAAACAACCGTGACAGGATACCCGAAGGATCAAAGATTTATGCGGTAGATGTGCACGGAGGCTGGGCAGATGATTTTGAAAAATATGTGGCGGATAATAAAGACAGCTTTCCGAAGGGTGTGAAAATAAGCCTGTTATTTGAAGATCTGGAAACGGATAAAGCATGGGAAAAGATCGCAAAAAATAAAGAATACAGTATGATCATCGCGCATTACCTGGGATTTGAGTTAAAAGATCCCGAAGTTATGATCGCGCGTGCGGCCGGGTGTTTGTCCGATAAAGGTGTGTTTTCCTATAACGGTCCGGGATCAGACAGTTGGGAACGCTATCTGCAGAATGTGTTCACGGAGCTTAAGATAAAGGCGCCATTTTTAGATGAAAAGATAGCCGCAAAAAAGAAAATGGCAGATGACACGGAAAAAATGCTTAAGAAGTATTTTGATGAAGTGGAGCGCATATCGCTGCCTAATAAATGGCACTATACCGATGCTGCGGAGCTCTTTGACAAGTTTATGGAATTCTATGAAGAGCAGGAAAAGTTTATGAGTTCAAAGCGGGATAAAGTGGAAAGATATTTTGCCAAAATGATAGAGAAGGACGGAGAGATAGTGCTCGAAGCTTTTTCTTATTTCTGGCACTGCAGGAAATAATCTGTGAAGAAGCAAAAAAGAAACCGGAGATTTACTGAAAAGTTCGTAAAAAAGGAGATATAGTTTATTGTTCTATAAAAACAGTATGGACAATAATGTATATACAACCGTTTCTTATGCGACGGATGATCAGGATCATATGGAAAAACTGTGTGAGTGCAAGATCGATGTGGACCCTGTTACAAAGACCTGGACGATCTCATCGTGGTATACGGAAGAAGGGCATAAACATCACGGATTCGGAAAACTTACATTAAAAGAGTGCCTGGAGACGATCGTTGCGGTTCATGGTGCGCCGGATGCTGTAGAATACATTTGGAACGGAGCTAACCAGTATGTCTTTGACTGGCTGGAGGAGAATTTCGGGGCGCTGAGCAAGTGCCCCATTGCAGTGCAGAAATATGCTTCCGACGATGACTGGGAATCTCATATCTATACATTGAACAGGGAGAAGTTTTTGAAGTATTTTGGGATACGGAAAGAAAAAGGGAAACGGAAAAAATAAAAGAGGAGAGTAAAGAATAATGATCACAAGAGACGAAGCATTTTCACTACTGAAGAAATATAACAAGGATCCTTTTCATATCCAGCATGCATTAACAGTGGAAGCTGTTATGAAATGGTACGCAAACGAACTGGGGTATGCAGATGAGGCAGAGTATTGGGGAATCGTGGGACTTCTTCACGATATTGATTTTGAACTCTATCCGGAGGAACATTGCCTGAAAGCTCCTGAGCTGTTGAAAGAAGGCGGTGTCAGTGATGATATCATTCACTCCGTATGCTCCCATGGCTATGGTATTACGGTCGGCTGCGGCGTAACTATCGATGTGGAGCCGGTCCACGAGATGGAGAAGGTTCTTTTTGCCGCAGACGAGCTTACAGGACTTATCTGGGCCGCTGCACTCATGAGACCTTCTAAGAGCACTAAGGACATGGAACTTAAATCTCTGAAAAAGAAGTACAAGAGCAAAGGTTTTGCGGCAGGATGCTCGAGAGAAGTAATAGAGCGCGGAGCTGATCAGCTCGGATGGGAGCTGGATAAGCTTCTTGAAATGACGCTTCAGGCCATGGCTGCAAGCGAGGATGTCATTAACGCCGAAATGGAAGGGGCTGTGTGAGAGTTCCGGACCGAAAGGAAAAGGGTATCCCGATGGTAAGAGCGGGGAGGATATTCCGCTTATGGCGCGTATAATAGCCGTAGCAGACAGCTATGATGCCATGACAAGCAACAGAAGCTACAGAAACTATCTGCCTCAGGAGAAGGTGAGATCGGAGCTTAAGAAGAACAGCGGGACCCAGTTTGATCCCGGGATCACGGAATATATGATCAGGATCATCGATGAGGATAAGGACTACCGGTTGCATGAATGAGGCTTTTATAAAAAAGGGAGTTTTGCCATGGAAAAAAATATAGTCAGAGATGTGCTGTTTCTCGGACAAAAGTCTGATGAGGCTACGGAAAATGATAAGGAGGTCATTACAGATCTTAAAGATACATTAAAAGCCAATCACGAGCGTTGCGTAGGGATGGCAGCGAATATGATAGGGTATCGAAAAAGGATCATTATTATATCTGTAGGATTTACGGATGTAGTCATGGTGAATCCGGTTATATTGCAGAAAAACATTCCATATGATACTGAAGAAGGATGTCTGTCTTTGGAAGGTGTGAGAAAAACGAGGCGATTCCAAAAGATAAAAGTGCAGTATCTGGATGAAACGTTCAAAAAGCAGGTACGTGAGTATGAGGGATTTATTGCACAGATCATACAACATGAATGCGATCATCTTGACGGGGTGCTCATATGAAGATAAGAAGAGGGCCGGTAGCGCTTGTAGTATTAAGCCTTGCGGCAGAACTTGCATATATCATTGTAAAAGGAAGCAAGGAAGTGGCATCGGCAAAAAGAAATGTTCGGGAAAAGAGCTGTTATCATTACACAGTGTCTCGGTGCAGGAGATAAATCCACTGCAAAAGATATTAAGGACAGCTTATCCTGGTGGGGAGTAACCGCGATCAAAGTGGTCAGCTTTAAACTTATGGCGGATATAGACTGGAATAAGATCCCGGAAAACAAGAAAGAAGCTTTCAGAAACAAATTATCTGCTGTGGCAAAGAAAATGCACGGAATAGATTACACTGTGCCTGCCCATGCCGGACTTGTGGCAAAGCTAAAATTTTATGCCGTTCGGATGATGCAGACCGGACTCGGAAAACAGAATCCGGAATATACGGATTATAAATATTGGAAGGCAAACGGGTGGATAGATAACGCAAGACCATGGAGATAAGAGATATGATCATCAGACATGCAGAAACGAAGGACATTCCCGGAATCCTTAAACTTTTGATACAGGTAGATATGGTTCATCACAACGGCAGGCCGGATCTGTTTAAGGGACCTGCGACAAAGTACAGTGCGGAAGAACTGGCTGATATAATTGCTGATGACAAAACGCCTGTCTTTGTCTGTGTTGATGATGAGGAAAAGGTACTCGCCCATGCTTTTTGCGTCTGTAAGCAGGAGAAGGATAATGCGGTTCTTACCGATATACGAACTCTTTATATTGACGATATCTGTGTTGATGAAGAAGTGAGAGGACGGCATATCGGGAGTATGATATACAATGAGGTACTAAACTATGCAAAAGAACAGGGGTTTTATAATATCACCCTGAATGTGTGGGCCTGCAATCCTTCTGCAATGAAGTTCTATGAAGCTATGGGACTTATTCCTCAGAAAGTCTGTATGGAGAAGATATTGGGCGAAGAAAAAATGCGGTTAAAGGGCTGAAATGGTATAATTCTACTGGCTGTTGGCCTAAAATGAGACATGAAAGGTAATGAGGCGATGTTATGATCCAGGACATTTATCCAAGTAAACTAAATAATGAATTCTATGATTATAAGATGACAGCCGATGATATCTGTCTCTTCTTTGATACAGAAGGCCGAATGCTGATAAAAGAAGAAAAAGACAGTGTTTCATTTACGTGTGGTCTGGACGCTCAGGGAAAGCAATGCATATATCTTTTTTCACTGGATGATACGAAGTTTTTTCTGACTGTTGATGAATCCGGTTTTCAGAAGGAGGGCTATACTTATAAAACGATAAGGGAAATAAGAGACAGCTGTTCCGGTAAAGAAGTGTTTGCTGCCTTCACGGCTTATCATTTGTGGCGCTGGTATGCCGATAACAGGTTCTGCGGAAGATGCGGTGAAAAGCTGATCCCCGGTGATAAGGAACGTTCTCTTATATGCACGAAATGCGGCAATACTATATATCCGAGGATCAACCCGGCTGTTATAGTAGGTGTCACTAAAGGAGACTGCCTTTTGATCACTCGGTATAACAGGGGATATGCGTATAATGCTCTGGTTGCCGGTTTTACCGAAATCGGTGAAACGCTTGAAGAGACGGTAGCCAGAGAAGTTATGGAAGAAACCGGTGTTAAAGTAACAAATATCAGATACTACAAATCCCAGCCGTGGGGGATGGCACAGGATATTCTTGTGGGATACTTTTGTGATGCAGCAGATGACGGTGAAATCCACATGGATAAAAATGAACTCAAATATGCCGAATGGGTAAAAAGGGAAGATATTGTTCTGCAACCAAATAACTTAAGTCTTACCAACGAAATGATGAGTGTATTTAAGGCGGGCAGATGACATCTGTTCACCAAGAACAACAGTATTACAAAAATCAAAGGAGACAGATCATTTTAAAATGATAAAGAATATAGTTTTTGATATAAGTAATGTGTTAGCTCCGTTCAGGTTTAAGGAGTTCCTTGCTGAAAAAGGGTTTGATGCAGATACGATAAAAAGAATCGTTAAAGCCTCTGCCATGACATCATATTGGACTGAATTTGAAAAAGGAATGCTCACATATGAGGAAGCGATGAACGGTTTCATAAGTACGGACGCCGGTATTGCCGCGGAACTTCATAAAGCATATGATTCATGTTCCGGAATTATGGGGAAATACGATTATACAGAAGGCTGGATCAACGCATTGAAAGAAGCAGGATACAGCTTATACTGTATAACCAATTTTACACCGGCGGGGTATGAGCAGTGTTACGATTGTATAGCGTTTGTGGAAAGGTTTGATGGCTGCGTTTTTTCATTCAGGGAAGGCGTTGTAAAACCGGATCCGGAGATCTATAAGATATTGTTAAGCAGATATGACATAAAAGCAGAAGAGTGTGTATTTATAGATGATACAGAGGAAAATGTAATTAGTGCTGAGAAACTCGGATTTAAAGGAATAGTTTTCACCGGATATGACGATGCAGTTGCAAAGCTTGCGAGGATAGTAAAATGAAGATCACGGTTATGGTTTATGAACGGATTGATCAGCTCCGGGAGAGCTTAGAAACTGCTATCTCACAAGCTTTTTTACTGATATCACAGAATATTCCTTTTCGCCTTAGCTGTTTTGCAACAACTGCAGTAGTTCCGCCGCCCATAAAGAAGTCGGCGATGGTATCGCCCTCATTGCTGCACATACTGATTATCCGCTCAAGAATGGCGGGCGGTTTGGGAGTATCATAAGCCTCTGCGGTCCGGATACGGCTATAGGTATCGAGCATATCGTCATCGGCCCAGAGGTTGCCGACAGGAATGACATTACTGAAACGATACGGAAGTCCATGTATGAGGACTACTTCATCATTAGCGAGCATAGCTTCGAACTGTGGGCGGCTTACCATAAGATGAAGATTCTGCGCCCCAAGGTCGATAACAGTTCCGTTAATACTTATAATATTATTATCCGACTCGATAAAGCCGTTTTCAAACAGGGGAACGGTCCTTTTCTTATCATCCCGCATTTCATGGAATACGAAGTTCCGGATGTCTTTAACATAGTAAAGAATGATGTCCATCTGGGAATCAAAGTTCCTGTAAAAGCCTCTTTCTCCGCTGTGCCTGCGATAGATCCTATTTCTGAAGCAGGTGGTGGTGAAGATCTCATCCATGAGTATCCTCATATATGAGTCCATACGCCAATTGCAATGGATAAAGATGCTGCCGTTATCTGCAAGGACCCGCCGCATCTCTTCGATACGGGGACGATACCATTCCACCGCTTCAAGCGGGGAACCGAGATCATCATTGTAATCATTGAAAACTTTGCCCGAGTTATAAAGAATATCGCAGTATATAAGGTTTATTGAGCTGTTCGGAAGATTGCGAAGCACTTCCAGATTGTCGTTATTATAGATCACAATGCTATCTTTGTCATAGTATTTGTTCATCTGATTTCTCCGCTATGTTCAATGCTTATACATAAATATATACTATGCCGGATGGTACGGATATGCAAGAGAAATTGCCGACACCTTTACGCCATCATGTTTTGGGGGATTGTATTTCGAATAGATACACATTAGAATACAATTATAAAAGGGGGAGGTAAAAGAACAGGAAGAATATATGGATGATATAAAAGTGCTGATGATCGACGATGATGAGCTTATCGCCAGGTCAACATCAGAGTATTTCAATATAGTAGGGGTTAAGACCGCTTATGTTACAAGCTATGATGCGGCGGTAGAGTTTCTGGATAAACAGGAAGTATCACTGTTGCTGCTGGACATTAATCTCGGTGATAAGTCCGGCTTTGATCTGTGTAAGAAGATCCGTGAGAATTATGATATGCCTATTCTTTTTATCAGTGCGCGTACAAGTGATGATGATGTCCTTATCGCTCTGAATATAGGCGGGGACGATTATATCAAGAAGCCGTATACGCTGAATATCCTTTTGGCTAAAGTAAAGGCTGTACTGGACAGATATGAGAAGGCAAGGGAAGCTGCCAGAAACGCAGCGGATGACGGAAAGGGAAAAACAAAAACGGATGCGGTAGACGGCAGGATACTTATAAGGGAGGAACTGTATCTGGATACGGCAACTCATAAGCTGATCGACCACGGAAAACAGGAAGAACTCCGGGCGATGGAATATAAGCTTTTACTTTACCTTCTTGAAAATTCAGGCAGGGTCATTACCAGAGATGAGCTTTTTGAGAATGTCTGGGGTGATGAAAACACCTGTGACGGAACCATTACCGTACATATCAGGCATATCCGGGAAAAGATCGAGGCTGATCCCAAGAATCCGGAGATAATTAAGACGGCATACGGTGTCGGATATATGGTTGAAGAAAGAGGATGAAGAATTATATCCGAATGATCATATTTATATCGCTCCTTTTGGGATTGGCGCTCCTGGTGTTCGTTATCATTGTGAACCAAACGGATGCAGCATCCTTTGGCGTGTCCGGAGAAAACATCGTTACGTTAAACCGCATTGCTGCCTATGCCGAAGAACATAAGGCTGATCTTTCAGTCTTTGATAATGCAGGTTTTGATGCGGATTTTGTGATCATCGATAATAAAAATGATCTGATATATTCCCATTCTGAAAAGACAAATGATATTTCCGTAGAGAAAGCAATTCAGAACCGCTATCCGTACCGCTATTTGTCGGAGAATAATAAGGTATGGGGGACCGTGATCCTGTTTGATGACGGAACAGAGGGATACCGGGGACTGGTAAGAAAGCTCACGGCAGCCCTGATGATCTTTTATGCGCTGCTTATGACCGGAGTGGTATGTTACGGCATCTATGTCCACAGAAATATCGTCCTGCCCTTTCAGCGCCTTAAGGACTTCGCTGCAAAGGTAGCCCAGGGAGATCTGAACGAGTCTCTTAAAATGGACAGAGACAATATGTTCGGAGCCTTTACGGAGAGCTTTGACATTATGCGTGAGGAACTGGCGGCAACAAAGAGCAGGGAACTTGAACTTCAGAAAAAAGAGCGTGAGCTGGTCGCTTCATTAAGCCATGATCTGAAAACTCCTGTAACAGGGATAAAGCTGGCGGCAGAGCTGATGCAGATGAGACTGTCTGTTAAAACGGAAAAGGAAGAGCGGGAGGATATCCTGTTTTCCGGGGAAGAGATAAAGCAGCTGAACACGGATGCTGAGGGCATACTTAATAAGGCCGGACAGATTGATACGCTGTTGAGTGATCTGTTTACTTCTACGCTGGATGATCTGGGTGAATTTAAGGTAAGCTTAAGAGATGAGGAGTCAGCGATCCTGGGAGATATCGTAAAGAGTTTTGATGACAGAGGCCTTGCAGTATTGGGGGATATACCTTCCGTTATCATCAATACGGATCCTAAACGTATGTCGCAGGTTATCGGCAACATCATGTCCAATTCATATAAATATGCGAATACGAAGATCGATATCGATTTCAGCTTGTCAGAGCAGTATCTGGAAATGCAGATCAGTGACCATGGCCCGGGCGTCCCTGCCGCTGAGCTGGATCTGATCACCAACAAGTTTTACCGCGGAAAAGACTGGGAAAACAGCGAAAAGGACGGGCACGGTCTGGGCCTATACATCGCAAAGAGCCTGATGCAGCGCATGAACGGCGACCTGATCGCGGAGAGTAACGGGGACGGGCTTGCGATCACGCTGGTCATTCCTCTCAGTTAAGTCATTTAATAAGTTTTTAATATTTTTACAATATCGTTTTAAGGAAGTTCTGTACAGAGTCATATATAATGCCTTTCAGATGGTAAAGATTTTTTAAAGAAAGGATATTATATATGGCTTCTTCAATTTTAAAAACAGAAAAACTCTGCAAATCATTTTCCAACGGCGGCTTGCAGCAGCACGTGATAAAGAATATGGATCTGGAGATCCTTGAAGGGGATTTCACGATCATCATGGGGGCTTCCGGTTCCGGAAAGTCCACTCTTCTTTATGCACTCTCCGGCATGGATAAACCTACTATGGGAAAAGTATTCTTCGGCAATAAAGAGATCCAGAATCTTACAAATGATGAGCTGGCGGTGTTCCGGCGCGGAAACTGCGGTTTTGTCTTCCAGAGCATCTATCTTCTGGAAAACCAGACCATACTTGATAACGTGCTTACAGGCGCACTCATTGTACAGAAGAATTCACCTGAGCTTGTAAAAAAGGCGCAGTACTTACTGAAAAAGGTAGGTTTATCCGAGGAAATGTGGAACAAGTATCCGAACCAGCTTTCCGGAGGAGAAGCCCAGCGTGCGGGCATCGTAAGGGCAGTGATCAATGATCCGAAGATCCTGTTTGCGGACGAACCTACGGGGCAGCTGAATTCGGCATCAGGTAAGGATGTGCTGGATATCTTCACAGAGATACACAAAAACGGACAGAGCATCGTGATGGTAACACACGATCTGAAAACTGCACTCAGGGGCACAAGAGTCCTGTTTTTGCGGGACGGCAGTGTTGCCGGAGAATACCGTATGAAGAACTATGAGGAAGACGACAGCAAGGCGAGAAGGAGCGGACTGCAGAGCTTTCTCGATGAGA
>JAEEIK010000085.1 GCA_016281335.1 Lachnospiraceae bacterium
ATGGGTATGACTATATAATACGAGGGGCATAGTGGACATGCCCTGTTCTGCAGGAATAAAAGCTCCTGCAGGTTCATGCCGTAAAGCGGCATAACAGAAACCCCATCCGACATGGTCGGTTGTGGGTAGTTCATAGACAAGCAAAGGGTTGTCTGCTACACTTTTATATGCTGCTTTAACATATATGTAATGGGAAGGAAAAAATGGACGAGATAGATAAATCACTGATAGACAGCGTGCTTTCGCGCCTTGATGCAGAAGTACAGAACGGAACCGTACGTATGAGCGTGGAATATGATGACGAGCAGACGGTGGCGGAGAAGGTATCACACAAAGGCTGCCGTGTATACGGCATGGATGCAAATCAGTGCGTAGGCAAGCTGGACGCATATTCCGACCTGCATCTGAGAGAAAAGGAATAGGATGCTTTCGGAAAAACCATAAATCCCCACGGGTTTATTCGTAGAAAAGATATACCAATATAAAACGGGGGGGATCCTATGAAGAAGATATTTGTAATACTGGGACTGGCGGTATTTATGATGAGTGCCTGCGGGCAGAAGGAAGAAGTTGTCGATGTTACCTATCAGGTTGAAAGAGTCAGGGAAGCTGACGGTAGTTCTACGGATCAGGGGCAGGACAAAACGCAGAATGCAGACCCGGCAAGCAGTACAGGTCAGACGAAGAAATATCCGATAGAGACCATATACGATGATGAAGCCTTTGATGATATCATTGAAGGCAGAGTAACTCCTGTAATAGTGCTCTATGGTCAGGGAGGCGAAGCGGGATATGTTACTTCCGATTCTGATGATGCGGAGGTCATAAACGACTTTATCGAGGGCTTCAGAGAAGTGACAATAAAGGAAGTCATAACAGATCCGGATAAGATGGACTATGTGATGGACGGCGGAGAGGATATAGTATTCGGACTGCCGGACGGAAGTCAGGTGAATATAGCGCTTGACGGGCAGCGCATACATATGGAAGATGCCATTTATGAACTGGATAATAAGGACAAGCTTACAGAAGCCTGTCATATGATGTCGGAAGTGGCATATATGAACGAATTCGGAGGACCGTCAGATAACTATATAGCGGTACTGCGCGGCGGTTCGGGAGAGCAGACATACCAGACTTACGTATATGACCTGAAGCAGGGCTATGAATATGTTATAGTCGAATCCACCACTGTTTCCTGGGGGGCGACGGAGTGGAACTATGTGGTGAAAAAATGCGGTGTCGTGTCCACTAAGGAAGAGGTCGTAGAGAAGGCTGAGGCATATGGTTCCGCCGAATTCATGACCTTACCCGGTGATAACAGCGTGTATACTATAGAAGAGTTCACGGATTCATGAAAAGGAGTCGTAGGGCTCCTTTTCAGTTATAGGTATAAATCAGCGTATCAAAATCATTGATATAACCGGGACTGTGGCGTATGGCACTTATTTGAGTATTGAGGCAGGATGTGGTATAGTAAGGGCTTGGAGGTAGGATTATGAGAGAGATGCCGAAGCCGTATGAGAGGTATAAACATTTTAAAGGCAGGGAATATCAGGTGCTGCTGATCGCGAAGAATGAGAAGACCATGGAGGACATGGTGGTGTATCAGGCACTGTATGAACCCTATCAGATATATGTGAGAGAAGCGGGAGAATTCCTGTCGGAGGTGGATAAGGAGAAGTATCCGAATGCGCTGCAGGAGGAACGTTTTAAGCTTATAGTAAATGAGGATAAAAAGGCAGAAACAGTGCGGCCTGTTGTGAATACGCCTGCGAAAGAGAACAGCGTAGAGAAGAAAGCCGGGAGCGATGAACCTGTAAGAACTGCAGTGATCGAGACAGTAAAAGAAGAAAAGCCGGAGCCGGAGTATGCGAATAACGGCGTGAATCCGGTATTGATGCGTTTCCTGGATGCCGATGACGGTCAGGCACAGCTTAATGTATTGAATGAATGCGCGGATAAGATAACCGAAGAGATATTGACTCCGATGGAATTGTCACTTGGAATGGAGCCTTCAAAGGAGGCTATCGACGAGAGGATACGGAATATCCGCAATAATATCACGACGAAGATGAAGTATGAGATACGGCGATAAGCCGATGGATGATGTAGCCGATGATGCAGCCGGAGAGGTTAAGGATGATGTCATCCACATCATAGCTGCCTCTTAAGGTGAAAAGCTGGGTGATCTCAACCATAAGGATAAGGCCTCCGCAGCTGATGAGGATGCGAACAGGCGTATCCAGTATCTTCCAGAGAGAGGGAAGCAGCATTCCAAGGGGGATAAAGATCAGGATATTGCCGATCAGATTGACCAGGGCCACGCTTACGAGACGGCCGTTCTTAATGGCATTGATATAGCGTCCTATCGTGGAAAAAGGTGTCGTATTGATATTTTCCCCGATGGTATCAAGATAGGAGAGCTCACTGAAATAAGGCCTTCTGTTAAAGAAGAACAAGAGCCATATCATGAATAATATATAGAAAATAAATATAAGTACAAGCCTTAGCGGCGGTTTTTTCTCACTCATGTATGGTATGATAGCATAAAGAAAAATAAAATAAAAGGTAAACTTTAATAAAATGGATAAAGAAAAAAGGGAAAGATTAATATGGCTGGACGGACTTAAAGGTCTTGCGTGCCTGGGTGTTTTTACGCACCATTTTTTCCTTGGCTTTTATCCTGCATCATATTTCGGGCCGGTCCTTGAAACAGGTTTAAACGGAGTAGATATAGCTTTTTCAAGAGAACCGATAGGCTTTCTGATCAACGGAAATTTCTGGGTAAATGTGTTCGTGCTGATAGCAGCTTTTCTGCCGGCCTGTGCGATCATGCGCTGCAACAGGGAAGAACTGAATTCGAAAGCCGGAACCATGATACTGAAACGTTATCCGAGGCTTGCCATCCCCGTAACAGTTGCCTGTGTCATATATTATCTGATCATGAGAGGGCTGATCGCGACCGGCGGCAATTATATGGATAAGGAGTTAAGCTACGGACCTTTTCAGTTTATGCTGCATACGCTCTTCAACCAGTATCTGACGGAGGACAGTACGATACAGGGCAGTTACTGGACCCTGCACGAACTCTTTCTCGGAGCGTATTTTGCCATACTCATAAGCATTCCCTCGGATAAGAAAAGACCCGGTATGCTTATGGTATATCTGGCGGCTTTTGCGGCATTCAGGGTATGCAGCCTTTCCTTTATGGCCTGCGCCCTCGGCGTATTCCTTGCGGATATGGTAAGTTACGGACGCTGTGATGCCGTTAAGGAGAAGCTCGGTTTTCTTAAGAATAAAAAGGCCGGGATCTGCATATCGCTGCTAACGATTTTGTTAAGCCTGTTTCTCGGAGGCTATCCCTCCTACGTGGTGCCCGAGAACATATACAGTGTATTGAAGCCGTTGGCGGTACTTCTTTCACCGATAGGCATTCATGCTTTGGCTGCTTATCTGCTGGTAGGCGGGATATACATGCTCCATTCCTATACGGGATTCTCGATACTTTCTTCAGCGCCTTTCCGCTTCCTCGGAAGGATATGCATGGGCATATACCTGTTCCATCTGATGTGGATAGAACTGCTGGGCTACTGGCTTAAGGACAGGCTGGCTGAGAAATACGCCGGGAATACCGCAACGCTTATTACCTTCTTTATCATCACAGCCGGAATACTGCTCACGGCATTCGTATTTAATCTGCTGGTGGAGAAACCCTGCGAGAAGCTGCTTAAAAAAATTAGAGTCTAGCGCCTTGTAAAATGGCCGTGTTAGTGATAAAATGGTAATGATGCGCAGGTAAGCGCGCGGTAACTGACTTAACAGTCGGATACACATATAAAACATTCAGAAAGGTGGTAGTATTATGGCACTTGTAACAACAAAAGATATGTTCAAGAAAGCCTATGATGGCGGTTACGCTATCGGTGCGTTCAATGTGAACAACATGGAGATCGTACAGGGTATCACTGAAGCAGCAGGCGAGCTGAAGAGCCCCGTTATCCTTCAGGTATCCAAGGGAGCAAGAGCTTATGCAAATCATAAGTATCTTGTAGCAATG
>JAEEIK010000086.1 GCA_016281335.1 Lachnospiraceae bacterium
TACTCAGCGGAGTGTCACTAATCGGTCGATGGTTAGACCTTTAAGGGTTAAAGAGTTTGCTTCTGTGTTCAGTTTTCAGGGTATAGGCCCTAATAATCCTCGATAGCTCAATGGTAGAGCACGCGGCTGTTAACCGCGGGGTTGTTGGTTCGAGCCCAACTCGGGGAGCTAAATCAAACATCATAAATCCCGTAATAACGGGATTTTTTTTAAATCTGTGAAGGGGTATCCATGAACGTTAATGAAATAAGGAAGAATTTTCCCATATTAAGTGATCCGAAGTATATCTATTTTGATAATGCTGCGACTTCACAGCGTCCGCTGCAGGTCATTAATGCAGTAAGGGATTTTTATGAGAACATGAATGCCAATCCACTGCGCGGATTGTATGAGTGGAGCGTGAAGGCTACGGACGCCTATGAAGAGGCCAGAAGCCGTGTAGCAGAACATTTCGGGATAAAGGATGAGGGAGAACTCATCTTTGTAAGAAATGCTTCGGAGGCGCTGAATCTGGTGGCATACAGCTACGGAATGGAAAATGTCCGGGAAGGTGACGAGATCGTTGTAAGCATAATGGAGCATCACAGCAACATACTTCCCTGGCAGATGGTATGCGATAAGAAAGGCGCGACGCTCAAGTATCTTGAATGTGATGATGAAGGCCTAATCAGCGATAAGGAACTTGAAGAAAAGATAGGTAAAAAAACAAAGATAGTTGCGCTGGGGCAGGTCTCGAATGTTCTTGGCGTAAGCAATCCGGTAAAAAAGGCTGCTGCTAAAGTACATGCCAATGGCGGAATCATAGTTGTGGACGGAGCACAGGGAGCGCCTCATCAGGCTACGGATGTAAAGGAGCTGGATGCTGATTTCTACGCGTTTTCAGGTCATAAGATGTTAGGGCCAATGGGTATAGGCGGCCTGTACGGCAGGAGAAAGCTGCTTGAAGAAATGCAGCCCTTCCTTCGTGGCGGAGAGATGATAGAATATGTTACCAGACATTCCGCTACTTATGCGGAGCTTCCGCATAAATTCGAGGCAGGTACCGTGAATGCATCCGACGCAAACGGTCTGAAGGCGGCGGTGGAATTCCTTGATGAGCTTGGATTTGAGACGATAGAGGAGCAGGAAAAAAAGATAACGAAGATACTGCTTCAGCGTATGAAAGAGATGGATCATGTACATGTATATGGCAGTTCCGATCCCGAAAAACACAGCGGGATAGTGACTTTCAATATAGACGGCTGCCATCCGCATGATATAGCTTCCGTTCTGGACGGTGAGCATATAGCGGTGCGCGCCGGACATCACTGCGCCCAGCCGCTTATGGAATTCATGCAGGAAAGATTCGGAATGGAATACAGGGCGACCGCAAGGGCAAGTGTATATTTCTATAATACCGAAGAGGAAGCACAGCGTTTCTGTGATGCTTTATCAAAAGTGAGAGGATGGCTGGGATATGGAGCTTAAGGAACTGTACAGGGAAATAGTAAACGAGCATAATCTCTACCCTGCACATAAGGAAGAGATGGCGGATGCCACCCTTAGTTTAAACGGTGTGAATCCCAGTTGCGGAGATGATATAACCCTTAATCTGAAGCTGGATGAAAACGGAGTGGTAACTGCCGGAAGCTATACAGGCAGCGGCTGTGCGATCTCACAGGCTTCTGCTGATATGATGATAGACCTTGTGATCGGAAAAACAAAGGAAGAGGCTCTGGAACTGGCAGACATATTCATGGGTATGGTAAGATCCACTTCCTCGCCTGAAGATATAGAGAAGCTTGAGGAAGCTGCAGCGCTGGAGAGCGTGGCACATATGCCGGCAAGAGTCAAGTGCGCGACTCTCGGATGGAAGACAATGCAGAAGATGCTGAAAGCTTAATCTTCGTCGATCACCAGCATTTCAAGATAATCGAAATCAATGGACTCCATAAAATTGTCCTGATAAAACCTGCAGCGCGATAGGCGTTTGAAATCTTTTATATTCTTTTCGAGCCAGACAGGAGTACCCAGATTGAGCTCGTGACAGGCTTCTTCAAGCGCGGCAAATACTTTATGTGTGCGCGTATCATTTTCATTTCTTATGACAGTATGATCTTTTATAAGCTTTGTATCTTTCCAGATCTTAAACCAGATTCGCATATAATACCTCACAAACGGATTCATTATAACATAAGCCTCTATTCATAAACAGGCAGGCGTGAATTTATTGTGAAAAATATATACAAAAGCGGATATTTATGATAAAATATTTAGTGATAATGTGTAAAAACGAAAATGAGAGGGGTATTTGATGCTTTACAAACCGTCCAGTGAAAAGGAAGAGGTAGACCGCTGGAAAGAGGTCACGCTGGTATACAATTCCGCCCTTAAGGAAGTCGGTACCAAGCTTGAGATCCTTAACGACGAATTCCAGCATGTGCACCAGTATAATCCCATAGAGCATATCAAATCCAGGCTAAAAACCCCGGAGAGTATAGTTAAGAAGCTGAAATCCAAGGACCTGGAAGCTACCATAGAAAATATGGTGGAACATGTCAATGATATAGCCGGGATCAGGGTCATATGTTCTTTTACTTCGGATATATACAGGATAGCGGAAATGATATCGGGACAGAACGATCTTACCGTGCTGGCTGTAAAGGATTACATAGAGAATCCAAAGCCCAGCGGGTATAAGTCCTATCATATGCTTGTTACCGTTCCCATTTTTCTTTCCAACAAAGTCGTGGATGCCAAGGTCGAGATACAGATCCGAACGGTTGCCATGGATTTCTGGGCAAGCCTTGAACATAAGATAAGATATAAATTCGAGGGTAATGCTCCTGAACATATAAAGACTGCGCTCATCCAATGCGCCAAGATGGTATCTCAGCTGGATGATGAGATGCTCTCATTAAATAACGAGATATCAAAGTTGTGATCGATCAGCGTTTTGCAAGTAATATGGGGAAAAATATAAAGAGGGCTGTAAGCCCTCTTTATCATTCATGAGAAGTAGAAAGGAGGTGAGACCAGATGGATTGACCAGGAGACATCCGGCCTCGATCAATGAAAATCCTTCTCAATCTTTGAAATTCATTGTAACTTACAAATGTGAATAAAAAATGAACCTTGGGTTAAATAAATGTGAAAAATCGCGTATTTACTTTACATAACGCCATTTGATAACTCTTTTTTTTCTGAAAATATGATAGAATATTAGGTATTAATCTCGGGGGGAGAAAACAGAAAATGTATGCATATATCTTATCTATAAGAGGACAGATATTCTGCATGTGTATCATCATATACATTGCAGTCACTTATTTTTCGGTAAAAAGAAAAAGCACTTCAGGTCATACGATCTTTTCGCTGCTTCTAATCTGCTCGATAATCTACCTTATGTTTGATATGGTCACGGTTTATACCATCAATCGTTTCGATGAGATAAGCGTCGGCTTCAATCATCTCTGCCATATTCTGTACATGTCTTTTATGGTAGCGGCAATGTACCTGATCTTTATGTATATCAGATACCTGACTTACGGTGAAAAGACCTTCCGTTTTTATTTACTGATCCCGTTATGCATAGGAATACTCGGATCCATCTTCCTTTCTTTTGAATGTGTTGAGACGCAATACGGAAATTACTCCTGGGGTTCATATGCGATAGTTCCGTTTGCATCGGCGTATACCTATTTTTTCATCGGTGTATATATGCTGATAAAGAACAGAAAAACCATGGAGAAAAAATCACTGCATGCGATAGCGATATCCATGTCGGTGATGCTGGCGGTAGCCATATTGCAGGGAACTTTCCCCACGCTGCTGATAAGCGGCATAGGCATAACGATGATGGATTTTGCTCTTTTCTATACCGTGGAAAGTCCTGACGCGATACTTATAGAAATGTTGGAAGAAGAAAAGAGAAATGCCGATAGTGCGAACCGTGCGAAATCCATGTTCCTTGCCCAGATGTCCCATGACATACGAACACCTATCAACGCGGTGCTCGGTATGAATGAGATGGTATTACGCGAATCAAATAACAGGCAGATCACTGAGTATTCGGAGAATATAAAAGAGGCGGGAAAAACCCTGCTCTCGCTGATCAATTCGATTCTGGATTTTTCCAAGATAGAAGACGGCAAGATGGAACTCTTACGTGTCAGGTTCAGTCTGTCGGAATTTGTAAATAACATAGTTCATTCTATTTCCGACCGGGCCAAAGCCAAAGGGTTGGAGCTTGAGATCAATGTGGATGAGACGCTGCCCTCGGAAGTGATGGGTGATGATGTGCGTCTTACACAGGTGATCAGCAACCTGATGACAAATGCGGTAAAGTACACGGAAAAAGGAAAGGTAAGTCTGAACATCAAAAAGACCGGCTGGGATATAGAGACCGTCAGGATACTCTTCTCCGTTGAAGATACGGGTGTGGGTATAAAGGAAGAAGATATGCAGTCACTCTTTGATTCTTTCCACAGACTTGAAGAAGAGAAGAACAGAAAGATCGAAGGCACCGGACTGGGAATGGCGATAGTATGCCGCTTGCTTAAGATGATGGGAAGTGAGATAAAAGTTCAGAGTACCTACGGGTTGGGTTCCGTGTTTTCATTTGAGCTGATACTTGATATAGCCGATGTAACACCTATAGGTGATTACAGAAAACATCTGATGATGCAGAGTGTCGTGAACGAAAGTATGTCGGAAGGCTTTACCGCGCCGGATGCAAAAGTACTCATCGTCGATGATACTCCCATGAATCTGAAAGTGGCAAAGAATCTGCTGAAGATTTTCGGTATAGTTCCGGATATTGCCGATTCAGGCAAAAAGTGCATAGAACTCGTCAGGAAAAACCATTACAATCTTATAGGACTGGATCATATGATGCCGGAGTTAAGCGGTATAGAAACCCTGGCTCAGATGAGGGCAGAGAATATACTGCCGCCTGATACCAGGGTCATAGTAATGACAGCCAATGCCATAGTAGGGGCGAAGGAAAAATATCTGGAAGCGGGCTTTGAAGATTATGTGTCAAAACCTATAGAGGTGGAAGCTCTTAAGGAAAAACTCCTGAAATTCATTCCGAAGGAACTGATAATATCACAGCAGACAGAGCCTGCGGAAGAAGCGCTTGCAGCTGATGATGACGAGATACTTGAGTTTGCTCCCGATGAAGAGAGTGAAGAAGATGGCGGACAGAAGGGATCAGGAGATCTTATAGAGAATCTGAAAGCCGCAGGTATAGATGCAGATGCGGGATTGAGATATTGTGCTGGAGACATTACGTTTTACAGAGAGCTGCTTGAGGATTATGTGGCATCTCATAGCGACAGGATAAAAGAACTTAACGAGCATTTGGGTAATGCGGAGTATAAGGATTATCAGATCAATATTCATGCGCTTAAGAGTCTGTCAAAAACAGTGGGAGCTACAGCAATTTCAGAGCAGGCATACAAACTGGAGATGGCAGCGAACAACGGTAATATTGATTATATCAGGAATGAGCATCAGAGATTTTTGAATGATTACATGGATGCAGTAAGCCGCATAAACGGGGCTATATAATATAAAACAAAACGAGGAGGAGACTTAAGATGGCAATGGCAGAAAGACCTGAAGTGATCAAGCTGGCTGACGGAAAGTATTGGGAGAATAAGTATGACAGCTTCTTCCTGAAGACCTATGTACCTGACAATGAGCTGGA
Organism: Lachnospiraceae bacterium; assembly: GCA_016281335.1. Taxonomy (GTDB): domain Bacteria; phylum Bacillota; class Clostridia; order Lachnospirales; family Lachnospiraceae; genus NK4A136. The sequence continues at coordinate 5,693 of JAEEIK010000086.1, forward strand.
CGGACAGACAAATAATTACGGTTTCAAAGCACCGTTATTGCTTGTTTTTGAAGAAAACAAGAATGACCGTGAAGGCGCTGTTGCTTTTGCAAAAGAAACGGGACTTGCTGCCATAGCAGCGGCTTATGATGCGCCGGTGTATTTTATCTATCCTACTGCCGAAGGAGGCTGGAAGGATGCACCCGAGAGCCTGTATGCGGATATCATAGCGGAAGTAAGGATGGATACCGTATATGAGGACGGCATAGATGCGTTTAATGATTTCTTTGCGCGTAAATTCAGAGGCTACTTCATGCGCGGTGCAAAGTTCAGGGCGGATATATACAGTTACGGAGCTTCAGCGGATTATGTGGCAAAGAATCTGTTAAAGACGATACAGGGCGAATACCTCTGGGGTCCCGGGGAGATAACTCCTGCTGTATGCTCAATGGAAAGACTGAGCGTGGTTCCGAATGTTGAGAGAAAGGATATCGCGGTGCTCAGCGTTGCTAACAGCGAAGATATCAACAAGGCTTTTGAGGGCTGCAGCAATCTGTTGATAAAAGATAAGGCAGATTATAAAGATGATTTCAACGCTTTTGTTCACAGGTTTAAGATGTGGTGCGGAAACATAGAGCAGGAGCCGTATTTTGATGAGATGGATATGACCGAAGAACCGGGCTCGGTCGTTGTTAAGACTTCACCGAACAATTTCGGCCAGTATAAGGACAGCAAGGAACACAAGGTAGGATATTTCGCATATTATAACAACGGACTCTTTGATAAGGGACCGGCGCCTCTTCTGATCGGTTTCCACGGGGGCGGAGATTCTTCAATGTATCTGACTTTTGTTTCAGGCTGGTACAGGATAGCTCATGATCATGATATTCTTTATGTTGCAATAGACAATCATCTGGATGTGACTCCTACCGAGGTAATGGAGATAATAGATCATCTCAAACAGCGTTACAGCATTGATGAGAAGCGCATCTATGCAGGCGGTTTCTCAATGGGCAGCGGCAAGACTCAGGATCTGTTCCAGGAATATCCTTCCGTATTTGCGGGCTTTGCGCCCTGCAGCGCTCTGTTCCCGGTAAAGGATAATATGTGGAGTCATCCTATCGATGACAAGATAAATCAGGATGTGCCTGTACCTCTGTTCTATTCGGGCGGAGAGGATTCACCTCTTCCCGAGCTTCCCTGCCAGGCAGAGAGCTGTCTTGACAGAGCAAAGTATCTTGCAAAGGTAAACAAGGTAAAAGCTGATTTTGAATCTCTTGATTTTGCGGATAAGGAAAACTGGGCTGATCCGATCTGGGGTATTCCCGGAGACAGAGTGGAAAAACTCTATGACGAATCAAGGAAGAGTTATCTTACCGTGAACTATTATGACAGTGAAGACGGCGTGTGCCGCACAGTTTTTGCAAGCGTATCGGGGCAGCAGCATGAATGCAGGCATCATTCCGTAGAGAATGCATGGAAATTCATATCAAAGTTTACAAGAGAATAGGATTGATTAAGAATTGATCAGATATATATTCGGATCAAAAAAAAGAATTACAGCGTCAGTGTTGCTTTTGATGCTCTGCATGATCTTCCCCTTAAAGGTATCTGCTGATGAAGACAAGGATACAAGGGATTATCTGGCTGAGTACGAAGCAACACGTTATGATGCTGACGACGGACTTATCTCATCTGAGATAAATGCCATAGCACAGACTACTGACGGCTACCTCTGGGTTGGTACATATTCAGGTCTGTACAGATATGATGGTCTGGTATTTGACCGTATCATGCTTGATGAGAAAATAAGCAATGTAATGGCTCTGTTCGTGGATAAAGCAGGAAGACTCTGGATAGGGACTAATGACAGCGGTATTGCCTGTTATGATCAGACTGATGGTTCTGTGAACCTTTATACCACAAAAGAAGGCCTTACTGCCGATACAGTGCGATCCATCTGTGATGATGACAAGGGCAATATCTATGTAGGAACAGTTGCCGGTCTTTCCGTGATCTCTGAATCCGGAAGCATAAGTGTTCCTGATGAGTTTAAAGAACTTATAAGCGTTCGTTCACTGGACAGTGACAGCGACGGAACAGTTGCCGGGGTTACCAATGACGGTACCCTGTTTTTCGTAAGAGAAGGAAAGCTTCTGCTTTCCACGGAATACCCGCGTGAAAACATTGACTATACTGTAGTGGATTACAGAGATAACGGAACAGTGCTTGCGGGAACCACGGGATCTCTGCTGGAAGGAATGCTTTTTGACGGCAGCAGCTGTCAGACAATTTTTGAAACCGATGCACCGGGAATAAGTTATTTCAATGATCTGCTCTATGATGAGGAGAATCAGGTTTATTATTTCTGCGCCGAAAACGGACTGGGTGTGCTGGATCCCTCTACGACAGAGATAACGGCACTGATGCAGTATCGTTTTGAAAGTTCGGTGTCCGGAGTATTAAAAGATTATCAGGGAAATATCTGGTTCGTATCCAACAAGCAGGGAATACTGAAGTACTCACCCAATCCTTTTACGAATGTATTTGTAAAAGCCGGTCTTGATGAAGCTGTGGTAAACAGCATCGTTCTTCATAATAACAAGCTGTATATAGGCTGTGATGATGGGCTTAAGATAATAAGCATGAGGAACCTGTGGTCTCTTAATAATGTGCTTACGGACTCCTTAAAAGGTATTCGTATAAGACACATCATGGAGGACAGCAAGGGACATCTGTGGATATCTACCTACAGTGAAAAAGGCCTTTACGAAATAGATGATAAAGGTGGTATAAAGCTTTATAATGAGCTTAACGGTACGCTCGGAGGCCGCTTCCGTTATGCTCTGGAACTTACGGACGGTTGCATAGCCGTTGCCAGCAATGTGGGTATAAATTATATTCAGGATGGCATAGTTATAAAGACTCTGGGCAAGGATGACGGGATCAATGCGCAGATATTGACGATGATACAGGAAGATGACGGTACTTTGCTTGCCGGATCAGACGGTGACGGTATCTATGTGATAGAAAACGGAAAGCTGATCCAAAGGATCGGTAAAGATGAAGGTCTGGGTACGCTTGTTATAATGCGTATAGTGGCGTATAAAGACGGATACCTGTATGTGACCAGCAACGGTCTGTATTACGGGACCATGAACGAAACAAGAAAACTCAATGCATTTCCGTACAACAATGACTATGATATTTTTATAAGTGAAAAAGGTGAAGCCTGGATAAGTTCAAGCGCCGGGATATATATAGTTGAAGCTGATAAGCTGGTGGAAGATAAGGAATACAGCTATTCGCTTCTGGATCATACACGTGGTTTTAATACTACACTTACCGCAAATGCGTGGAATGCCGTGTTGCCCGGGGGACATAAACTGATGCTCTGCTGCACGGACGGCGCAAGAGAAGTGGATACCAATAATTATGATTACATGGCGAAGGACTGTTATATAACGGTGAAGAGTCTGAGCTGTGGTGATAAAGAGATCATGCCTTCGGCTGACGGAAGCTATACCATACCTGCCGAGAAGGGACGTATACAGATTCAGGCGGCGATACTAAACTATACGCTGTCCAATCCGATGATACGTCTTTACCTTGAAGGCGCAGGTGATGCAGGTATCACGGTATATCAGAAGGCGCTGACTAAGCTCGAATATACCAATCTTCCATATGGAAGATATACCCTGCATATCCAGCTCCTGAACACTGTTGATAAAAGTGTTATCAGGGATGAGACCTTTGTAATCATCAAAAAGCCGAGGCTTTTGGAACTGGTTGGGGTAAGGATAGCGATACTTCTCTTCGGGGCATTGCTTGTAGGCTTTGCCGTATGGAGATGGATGCAGAGCACTATCATACGCAGACAGTATGAACAGATACGACTTGCAAAGGAAGAAGCGGAGCGCGCCAACAGTGCCAAATCAAGATTCCTGGCAAATATGTCTCATGAGATAAGGACGCCTATCAATACCATAATGGGTATGGATGAGATGATACTCAGGGAGGATGATTCACAGGATAAGAAGGAATATGTTTCTTCCGTGAGCGGATATGCACGTGATATAAAAAGAGCGGCAGAGTCACTGCTTTCACTTGTCAATGACATACTCGATCTTTCAAAAATAGAATCCGGCAAGATGAATCTTGTAGAACAGGATTATGAAACAGATGAAATGCTTAAGTCCATCGCAACGATGATACGTGTAAGGAGCAATGAGAAAGACTTAAGCTTTACGATGGATATAGATGAGAAGCTCCCCAGGAAACTCCACGGTGATTACGGAAAGATAAAACAGGTTCTCTTAAACATGCTGACCAATGCCGTGAAGTACACGGAAAAAGGCGGTTTTACGCTAAAGCTTGAGATGCTGGAAAAAGAAGAGGATGTCTGCCGTATTAAGTACAGTGTAAAAGATACAGGAATAGGTATTAAGGCTGAAGACATGGACAAACTCTTCTCTGCTTTTGAGAGACTTGATGAGAAGAGGAACAGCGGGATACAGGGTACAGGTCTCGGCCTTGATATATCAAGACAGTTTGTGGAACTGATGGGAGATGAGCTTAAGTGCGAAAGCGTATACGGTGAGGGATCGACCTTTTACTTTACACTAAAGCAGAACATAGTCGATCAGGAAGTGATCGGTGTCTTTGATGAAAGCAAGGAGGCAGCAGCCAACGGGAAGTATATTCCTCTGTTTGTCGCACCGGAAGCTGAAGTGCTGGTGGTGGATGACAATGAGATGAATCTGCAGGTCATCAAGGGACTGCTTAAGGCTACTAAGGTAAAGATAACTACAGCCATGAGCGGAGCGGAATGTCTGGAAAAGATGAAAGAGAAGAACTATCATATAGTATTTCTCGATCATATGATGCCGGGCATGGACGGAATAGAGACAGTTCACGAGATAAGAAAAAATGATACACAGATACCGGTAGTGGCTCTTACGGCAAATGCGGCTACTTCAGGAGAGGAGTATTATATCTCGGAAGGCTTTAACGGATATCTTTCCAAACCTGTTGACGGTACTGTCCTGGAAAGAATGCTCGCATCATATATACCTGAGGAGCTGAAAGCAGAGGCGGGTGAAGAAGATACTGAAACAGAGGATACAACAGCGTTAAAAGAATTTGAAAATGTCGAAGGGATCTCTGTTGCGGCTGCTGTTAAAAACTGCGGATCGGCGGAAGCATTTTACAAAGCCATAAAGACATTCTACGATACTCTGACGGAAAAAGCCGATGAGATAGAGAAGGCTTATAATGAAGAGGACTGGGAATTTTATACCATAAAGGTACATGCGCTTAAAAGTTCCGCAAGGATAATAGGAGCCGCAGAGCTGTCTGAAACAGCCGAACGCATGGAAAATGCGGGAAAGAGTAACAGGATAGAAGATATAAGGAAAGAGACGGAAGCACTGCTTAAACTGTACAGAAGTTACACGGAGAAACTCTCCATGCTTGAAGATAAGCAGGAGGAAGATACGAGGGAAGAGATACCGGCGGATGTACTTGAAGATGCATACGGAGCGCTTTCGGAACTGATACCGATGATGGATATGGACGGAGTGGAAATGGTCGTAGGATCTGTCGAAGAGTACAGACTTAAGGAAAAAGATGCAGAGTTTTTTAAAGAACTTCGCAAAAAGATGCAGCAGGCAGACTGGGATGCGATGACAAAGATGATGGAGTAAAGGGGGAAGTATGGAAAATCAGGTAATGGTGATCGCAAATAAGGAAAGCTTTATCATAAGGGTACTTATGAAGAAAATGCAGGAATCGCAGATAGCGGGCTGTTTTGTCAATGCTTCGGTTAGCGCTATAGCTGCTGCATGGAACGACGGTACAGTGCCGGTCTACTATATGGACAGTCATGAAGCGATAGCCAGGGATGTACTGCAGTATCTGCAGGATCGTCTGCTGCAGGAACATAAGAAGATGGTTTTCATAGGCGAGAAAGCTGATATTGTCGAATTGAAAAAGATAGTTCCTGCGGATCTGATACTGGAAGTCTTTGAACGGCCGCTGAACAATGAAGCTTTTATTTCCGTTATCATAGGACACTTCCTGGAGAGTGATGCGGGTGATTATAAGAAGAGCATACTGGTGGTGGATGATGATGCAACATATCTGAACCTTGTGCGTGACTGGCTGAAAGATACTTACCGTGTGTCGATAGTAAGCTCCGGATTGCAGGCTATCAAATGGCTCGGAAGCAATAAAGTGGATCTGATACTCCTGGATCATGAAATGCCTGTGACCAGCGGTCCTCAAGTACTGGAAATGTTGCGCAGTGATGCTGAAACCGCAGCCATTCCGGTAATGTTTCTTACCGGCAAGAGTGATAAGGAAAGTGTTATGCAGGTGGTGGCGCTGAAACCGGAAGGATATATGTTAAAGAACATCGATAAAGATGAATTGCTGCAGAAGCTGGATTCTTTCTTCAGAAAGCAGAGGATGGCCTTTTAAGCGGCTTCCGCTGCCAGCCTGATACAGCCGAATATGTCAACATTGCTCCAGCCCTCTTTGGGAGTGGTAGTGATATAGCCGTAGGTTGATGAAGATAGGTTAAGATCCACGGGACCGAAACTGGCTATGCCGAGAGCTTTTATTTCTTTATCGCGATAATAGTCTATCAGCGAGGGCTCCGTATAATATGATCTTACCTCCGTTTAAGCTACTTTCCTTTTCTTTTCCATGATCGAACGAATTATGATAAAGCACGTCAGATGTACCGATGCCGTAAGGGCCCAGGATATAGGGTAGGAGACATAGAGTACGGTCAGGTCGTGATGGGAGGCAAATACGGTACATATCCAGAGGACTCTGAAACCGCAGGCGCCAAGCAGCGAGACTATCATGGGCAGTATGCCGTAGCCCAGGCCTCTTAAGGAACCGCATATTACATCCATGATACCGCATAGGAGATAGGTTGTCATTATCACCCTCATCCTTATCATTCCGTAATCTATGACTGTACTCACCGGAGTATATAAGCTAAGGAGTTCCCGTCCTGCAAAATAAAAGCCGTAGCCAAGGATCAGGCCCACACAGCTTACTATGACAAGACAGTAAACAAGTATCCGGTTGAGACGCTTATATTGTCCGCCGCCCAGATTCTGGGAAGTAAAGCTGATGGAAGTCTGATAAATGGAATTCATGGAGGTGTATACAAAGCCTTCAAGATTTCCTGCAGCGGTATTACCGGCCATAGCCGTTGAACCGAAGGAGTTGACAGAGGACTGGATCAGCATATTTGAAAGAGAAAAGACCATACCCTGTACTCCGGCAGGCAGACCTATGCGCAGGATGGTAAGAGCTATCCTTTTGTTAAACTTAAGATCCTTTAGTATCAGTCTGTAGGAAGCGTCACTTCTCATCAGGGTAAGCAGCACCAGAGCTGCTGAGATGGTCTGTGATATGACCGTAGCTAATGCCACACCCTCAACGTTCATTCCGAGTTTTGTCACAAAAAACAGATTGAGCAGAACATTGACTACGCCTGCTGCGGTCAGATAATAGAGCGGGCGCTTGGTATCTCCTATGGCTCGAAGTATGGCACTGCCGAAGTTATACAGCATTATCAGGGGAAGACCGGCAAAATAGATCCGCACGTAAAGCACCGCCTTATCCAGCACATTCGCGGGGGTCTTCATTATGATCAATATGGGTTTGCAGAGGAAGATGGCAGGGATAGCTACACATATGCCCAGTGCCAGACAGAGCAATATGGAGGTGTGTACGGCATCATGGACTTCCCTGTCACGTTTGGCCCCGTAATATCTGGCAACAATAACATTACAGCCGACAGATACGCCCATTATCACAGTGATGAAAAAGTTGATCATTGCGGAAGTGGCTCCGATGGCAGCAAGACCCTGCTCAGCCAGTTCTTCTGTTTCTGCGAAACGGCCGATGACCACCATATCCGCCGCATTGAATAAGAGCTGCAGTATACCGGAAAGTATCAAAGGCAGGGAAAACAGCAGGAGCTTCGGAAGCAGCGGATCCGAACACATATCGATTTCGTATCTCTTCTTATCCATAGAGATGATGATATGCCCAATTCATCAAAAAAACAAGTTATATATTCACATCCGTCCTGTTTTCTGCTAAAATATATATACCTTATGGGCAAGTGCAAACGAGGAGGGTTACAGATATGGGAGAAGAGATCCGGATACCCGGAACTGCTCAGATACGTAAGATCACGGTTCAGCGTACTCCTATGGAGCTGCTGGAGACTTCTGCCGTGCTTGCGGAAGGCGGATACGACAGGAAGCTGTTCAGTGTACTCTCCAGGGTCTATATGGAAAAAAAGGGTTTCGGCAAGAAGTATGAAGAAGGTATGGATGAGCCGGTAAACTGCATCCTTGCTTCTGGAGTATCTGCGGAACTGAAGATGCAGACCTTTACTTCTTTTGAACTGCCTGAGAAATTCAAACCGGAGGTTGCAGTTGTAAAGGGATGGATGAATGACTGTCCCGAGAACAGACAGAATATCGCGGGTTATTTTATCAGCTCATACGGATATGAAAAAGAATGCTATCGTGAGATGATCGAGAACAGGAATCTCTTCAAGAGTTATGCTGCAGTCGCAAGCGGCGATTCGGTCATGAGGATGTTTGAGGAGGTCCTTGATAAAGAAGGTAAGGAGTATATCACAGGTGTTATCCGTCTTGTGCGCAGCGTGGGCCGCAGATATTCATACCGTGATAAGGAAAGAGTTGCAAAAGTGACCGCAAGGGTATTTGAATCCAGGGAAGTATTCTATACTTCAAAGATACTGTATTGCCTGGCATTTACCGTTCCTGCAGAGAATCTTCCTTCATCAAAGGAATTGTATAAGATACTTAAGATATCGATCAATTACGAAGAGAAGACCATAAAGAGTTTTGTCAAAAAGTATCATTCCGATTTCAATATGTCGGATGAAGCAATGTGCGGATATTTTGTGAATAATAAGAAATCCTCACAGGAAAAGCCCTTAGTCGAGAAATTTGCCTCACACCTGGTACTTATTGAAGACAGGGATAAGAGAAGCAAACTCTTAAGAACCGCATTCAAGAGAGGCGGTAAGTTCAGGATGTATGCGGGATGCATGCAGGACGGCAGGGTTGACGAGGAAAAACAGAAAAGATTTCATTATACGGAAGAGGATATCGCCTGGGTGAAGACTCTTCCCGGTTTAAAGGAGAAATAAAGTGGAAAAGATAATCGTTCTTGATTTCGGCGGTCAGTACAACCAGCTGATCGCCAGACGCATCCGCGAATGTAACGTTTATTGTGAGGTGAAACCGTATACGATGCCGATGGAGGATTTAAAAGCATTAGCCCCCAGCGGCATTATTTTTACCGGTGGACCCAACAGTGTTTATGAAGAAAGCTCTCCTCATTATGATCCGGCCATACTTGATTTGGGTATTCCGATTCTGGGTATATGCTACGGTTCCCAGCTGATAGCATGGATGGCAGGAGGCAGGGTGGAGACCGCTCCGGTAAGCGAATATGGACATACCGAGGTGGAGATCGATAAGAATTCGGTCTTATTCTCCGATGTGGAAGATACCACTGTGGTATGGATGAGCCATACAGATTACATTGCAGAGGCACCTGAGGGTTATCGTGTGACCGGGCATACTCCGGTCTGTCCCGTGGCTGCGATGGAGAACGAGGAAAAGAAGATATATGCTACACAGTTTCATCCTGAAGTGATGCATACCCGTGAAGGCATGAAGATGCTGAGACACTTTGCGCTTGATGTATGCGGCTGCAAGGGCGACTGGCGTATGGATTCTTTTGTCGAGACCAGTATCAGATCACTTCGCGAAAAGATAGGTTCGGGAAAAGTGTTGTGCGCACTTTCCGGCGGGGTGGATTCTTCGGTTGCGGCAGTTCTGCTTTCCAAGGCTGTAGGGAAACAGCTGACCTGTGTGTTTGTGGATCACGGCCTGCTCAGGAAGAACGAAGGAGATGAAGTGGAAGCCATCTTCGGACCCAAGGGAGATTATGAGCTTAACTTTATCCGTGTGAATGCACAGGAACGTTACTATAAAAAACTGGAAGGTGTTACCGAACCTGAAGCTAAAAGAAAGATCATAGGCGAGGAGTTCATCCGCATCTTTGAAGAAGAAGCGAAAAAGATAGGGGCAGTTGATTATCTGGTGCAGGGAACCATCTATCCCGATGTGATAGAAAGCGGGCTGGGTAATTCCGCAGTGATCAAGAGTCATCATAACGTAGGCGGTCTGCCTTCCGTTGTTGACTTCAAGGAGATTATAGAACCGCTTCGTATGCTGTTTAAAGATGAGGTAAGAAGAGCCGGTCTGGAACTTGGCATTCCCGATCATCTCGTGTATCGTCAGCCCTTCCCGGGACCGGGACTGGGCGTGCGCATCGTCGGTGAGGTGACGGCCGAGAAGGTACGCATCGTACAGGATGCGGATGCGATCTATCGTGAAGAGATAGCAAAAGAAGCAGATAAATGGCGCAGGGAAAATGCTGCAGGCCATATCTATAAGAATGCCGGTGTTTCAACAAAAGATGCACCCCGCATCGATCCGCCCTGGATGCCTTCCCAGTACTTTGCGGCACTTACCAATATGCGCTCCGTCGGAGTAATGGGCGACTTCCGTACCTACGATTATGCAGTAGCACTCCGTGCCGTGATCACTTCAGATTTCATGACTGCAGAGTGCGCAGACATTCCGTTTTCCGTTCTACAGACAGTCATGAACCGCATCGTCAACGAAGTTAAAGGCGTAAACAGAGTATTCTACGATCTGACGAGTAAGCCGCCCGGAACGATAGAGCTGGAGTAACAAGCCATGCAGTCCGAGAATAGAAACGCACCGTGAATGCTTGCATTCAGAGGTGCGTTTTTTATTCTCGGACTATACGGCGCCTACGGCGACGGTTCTTGATGAGCGAAGCGAGTCAAGAACAGAGCA
>JAEEIK010000087.1 GCA_016281335.1 Lachnospiraceae bacterium
CTGGATGATCTGACAGAGACGGATCTTAAGGAGATGCTCTCACAGGCGAATGCGGCGGCATCACTCGTCACACAGAAAAAAGGCGCGATCAGATCTATGCCGGATATCGAAGATATCAGGAAACTCCGCACCTCATAACCCCAAAGACCACGGGGACGGACCTCGTGGTTTTTTTGATTCACAGTTTCATGTAAAGCAAAAAGCGCGGAGCCGCGAAAAAGGAGCTTGACAATAAGTTTCTTTTTTTTGCATAACACTGTTAGCTAATTCTGTTAGCATATGGTGGTAGCGAACATCTTTAAAAGGAGGAGCAGGAAAAGTGCCAAGAGATAAAACTGTCAGTCATATAAAGATAATGGCGGTATCCGGGATGACGAATATATTAAGGAGGCTCACGGACGACGCACCATCAAAGAAAACAGGTTGAAAAAAGGAAGCTCTGGTGATAAAATAGGTCAGTTGCATTGGGGCTCTTTATGAAAGGAGGCCCAGGCATTGGAAAGGACCGTAAAGGGAAAGAACTGGGACAGGGATTGTCTCAACGGAAAGATGGGTTATACACCGATCGATTCGTAACTAAAACAGGTTATCGAAGGCATATATCGATGCATAGTCTCAGGCATTCTTTTGCGACTAGGGCTATCGAACGGGGGGTAAACCCTAAAGCACTCCAGACTCTGCTCGGTCATGCGTCGGTTCAGGTTACAATGGGAATCTATGTTCACATTACGGATGACAGCAAGTGGCTGGCGATAGCACAGTTCGAAGGCAAGTCCTCTGTAGTGACGGAATCAACTTCAAATGGTGTAGAACCCGAAAACAAAATGGTGTAAAAGCCAACTTAAGAATATGGAAGACCCTTAAAATAAGGAGGATGGAGGAAGTTATGAAACTAGGAATCGTGGGACTTCCCAATGTCGGGAAGTCCACTTTATTTAACTCTCTTACGAAGGCAGGAGCGGAGTCGGCAAACTATCCCTTCTGTACTATAGATCCCAATGTGGGTGTGGTAGCGGTGCCGGATGAGAGGATAGTGAAACTTGGCGAACTTTATCATACCAAGAAAGTGACCCCGGCGGTCATAGAGTTTGTAGACATAGCAGGACTTGTAAAGGGCGCTTCCAAGGGTGAAGGCCTCGGAAACCAGTTTCTTGCGAACATACGTGAAGTAGATGCTATCGTTCATGTGGTACGTTGCTTTGAGGACAGCAATATAGTCCATGTGGACGGTTCCATCGATCCCCTCAGAGATATAGAAACTATCAATATGGAGCTGCTTTTCTCTGATATAGAGATAATAGAGCGCCGTATCGCCAAGACCGCAAAGAGTGCAAAGAATGATAAGGCAGCAGCCAAGGAGCTGGTGCTGCTTGAAGCGCTGAAAGCGCATATGGATGAGATGAAGCTTGCCAAGACCTTTAATGCTGAAGGTGAGGAAGAGGAAGCCTGGTTTAAGGAGTACAATCTGCTGACCGCAAAGCCTGTGATCTATGCGGCAAACGTAGCCGACAGTGATCTGGCGGATGACGGCGCTTCAAATGCTCAGGTTGCAAAAGTGCGTGAATATGCGAAGACCGAGGGCAGTGAAGTATTTGTGATCTGCGCCCAGATTGAAGAAGAAATAGCTGAGCTGGATGATGATGAGAAGGCTGAATTCCTTGAAGGGCTGGGACTTTCCGAATCAGGTCTTGATAAGCTGATAAAGGCAAGCTATTCACTGCTCGGACTTATCAGCTTCCTTACCGCAGGTGAGGATGAGTGCCGTGCATGGACCATAAAGAAGGGGACCAAGGCACCTCAGGCGGCAGGCAAGATTCATACCGATTTTGAGAGAGGTTTCATCCGGGCTGAAGTTGTTGCTTATGATGACCTTATCAGCTTAGGTTCCATAGCGGCTGCAAAGGAAAAGGGTGTAGCGGGCCTTGAAGGCAAGGATTATGTCGTAAAAGACGGAGACGTGATACTCTTCAGATTCAACGTGTAAGCGGGAGGGCTTTATGCCGGATTGGATGGAAGATACCTCGGTAGCTTTTCCGAACCTGGGTATATATATCAAAAACCTGCCCGACGGCTTTGAGATATTCGGGATAACCATAAAGCTCTATGGCATCTTTATCGCCATAGGTGTGGTGATCGCATTGACCCTGATCAGTTATCTTGCCGATAACAGCGGCCAGGACGGGGACAGCTATTATGATATGGCGGTAGTCACGCTGATCTGCGGCATCATCGGCGCCAGGCTCTATTATGTGATATTCGAGTGGGATATGTACAAGGACAATATCGTCTCGGTGCTGAATATACGCCAAGGCGGCCTTGCGATATACGGCGGAATCATAGGCGGTGTGATCGCCATAGTATTGTACTGCAGGAAGAAAAAGTATAATATACCGCAGCGGCTTGATACGGTTTTTCCCGGAGTACTGGTGGGACAGATACTGGGGCGATTCGGAAACTTTACCAACAGGGAAGTCTTCGGCGGATACAGCGACGGACTCTTTGCCATGAGACTGCCGGTGAATGCGGTAAGGGCAAGGGATATAAGCGATGAGCTTGCAGCACATATCGCTGACGGGACCAATTATATACAGGTACATCCCACCTTTCTTTATGAGAGCTTCTGCAATCTGGTACTGCTCACGCTGATACTGGTCTTCATGAAAAAGAAAGCTTTTGAGGGAGAGGTACTGGCCTGGTATATGGCAGGTTACGGGCTGATACGTTTTATCATTGAAGGCATAAGGACCGACAGGCTCCTGATCCCCGGGACGGGCATTGCGGTTTCCCAGGCTCTCAGCCTGACACTGATCATAGCAGCGCTTGTTATGGAAGCGGTTTTCAGAAGCAGGCTTAAGAATTCATCAAAACAGCAGATTGAAGAGTAAGCGGAGTATCTGCTGTTATTTACAGAAGATATAAAAAAATAGACAGCAGAGGCGGAAAAAATAATAAATTTGCTGTTATAGGGGGAGAATGCAGGAAAAAAATCAGGGAGGTATATGAGCATATCTTGTGGCATCACAAGAGTATTGCGCAAGATATTGTAAAAGTGCTGTAAAATAAGGCTTTGCGGCCTTATTTTTTTGTGCAAATATGTAAAAATGGCTTGATTTTTGGGGAAAGAGGGTTTAAAATGGCAAATGTAGGTGAGAAGTGGCAAATTGTGGTGAAATAGAAATGTACAAAGGCGAATACAGCCATTCAATTGATGCCAAAGGGCGTATAACGGTACCGGTAAAGCTCAGGGACGAACTGGGTGAGGGTTTTGTTATTACCAAAGGGCTTGACGGATGTCTGTGGATGCTGGACAAGGAGCAGTGGGACAAAGTGGAAGAAATGCTTCTTACAATGCCGCAGCTCACATCAAAAGAAGCCAGAGCATTCTCACGTTTCATGATAGCAGGGGCCTGCGACGGTGAAGTGGACAAGCAGGGGCGACTGCTGATCCCGGCCAATTTAAGAGAACATGCGGGACTTACGAAAGATGTGGTTTTCTCCGGAGTCGGAAGCCGTGTGGAGATCTGGGATAAGAACAGATATGACGAGATAAACGAAGACGTGGATATAGATGCAATAACCGCTAAACTTGTGGAACAGGGATTGAGGATATAAAGAATGGAGTTTTCACATATTCCGGTTCTGTATAAAGAGGTGATCGAGGGGCTGGAAATAAAACCCGAAGGAGTATATCTGGACGGTACGGTCGGAGGAGGAGGTCATTCCTCACTGATAGCCGAAAGGCTGACGACGGGAAAGCTTTACTGTACGGATCGTGATGAAGAAGCGCTTAAGGCTGCGGGAGAGAAGCTTAAGGAATACAAAGATAAGGTGACGCTCCTGCACAGCAATTACCTGGATGCAGTTAAACTCCTTAAGGATATGGGAGAAAAAGGAACAGACGGAATACTGCTGGATCTGGGAGTAAGTTCCTACCAACTGGATAATCCGGAGAGGGGCTTCAGTTACAGGGAAGATGCTCCGCTGGATATGAGGATGGACAGGAGTGAAGGGACAAGCGCCGCAGACATAGTAAATGAGTGGAGCGAAGAGGAGTTACGCAGGATCATAAAAGAATACGGCGAAGAGAAATGCGCAGGAAGGATAGCCTCGGCCATAGTAAAAAAGCGGGCTGAGAAAAAGATAGAAAGCACCTTTGAACTGAATAAGATAATCGCGGATGCGATGCCGGCAAAGATGAAAGCCGATACCCATCCGTCAAAGAGAACATACCAGGCGCTCAGGATAGCCTGCAACGGAGAACTGGATGCGCTGGAGGGGGCACTGGATGAGATGCTCGATTATCTGAATCCGGGAGGGCGGATAGCGATCATCACCTTCCACTCACTGGAAGACAGGATAGTAAAGAAAAAGTTTATGGAAGCCGAAAAGCCCTGCATCTGTCCGCCGAACTTTCCGCAGTGTGTATGCGGCAGGGTATCAAAGGGGCACAGGGTCAATCACAAAGCGATAACGGCGACGGAGGAAGAACTGGAAAACAACAGAAGATCCAAGCCGGCTAAGCTGAGGATATTTGAGAAACAATAAACAGGGGGAGAAATAAATGGCAAGAGAATATGTATACGGAAATACAGCAAGGAAGATCAGGGGGACGGAACCCGAAATACATCCCATAAGGGAAGAGAGAAGAAGAAACAGCAGAAGAGTACGCTTGCATCTCTACAATATTTTGACTATAATTGCATCCGTTGCAGTAGTGATCCTGGTAGTATTCGGTTATATCAGACTGCAGACGGAAGTGACAAAGGACAGAGTGACGCTTTCGAAGCTCAGAGCTGAATACGAGGAACTGAAGAGATCCAATGATCTGTATAAGGACAGGATAGATTCCAACATTGATCTCGGAGAAGTGGCAAGGATAGCCAGGGAAGATCTGGGAATGAAGATCGCGGGAGAAGGACAGATAATCCTTTACTCAGGCTGTATAGACGATTACGTTAAGCAATACAGTGATATAAGGTAGTGAAAAGTGGCTGAGAACGGTTCAAATAAACAAACAAGAGCAAAGAAAAAAAGAAAACGGCCGGACGCGCAGGCTGTGCTGAATCTGAACATTGCCGGAAAGATAGTTGTGGTGAGTGCCATCATCCTGCTGCTTTTCGGCTTTTTAGTGGTCCGTATAGCAAGGATAATGAAGGATAACGGCGAACAGTACAAGAAGCAGGTCTTGAGTCAGCAGGAGTATGATTCTGTGACCATACCCTTCAGGCGCGGTTCCATAACGGACAGAAACGGCGTGATACTCGCTCATTCCGAAAGAGTATATAATCTGATCGTGGATTCTTATGTGCTGTCGGATGATGAAGACAGCATAGAGCCTACGGTGCAGGCCCTCAGTCAGTGTTTTGGCCTTCCTGCAGCAGATATAAGAGGATACATTGCGGATAATGCATCCTCCAGATATCATATTTTCAAAAAAGAGATCACATATGATGAGAGGACCGCGTACGAGGAGTATGTGGAAAACTACAATAACGAGGTTGCGGAATACAATAAGGGCAGCGAGATAAAGAGACCGAAGATAAATAAAAACGGTATCTGGTTTGAAGACCAGTTTAAGCGTTCCTATCCTAACGGTACGCTTGCCTGCGATGTGATAGGTTTTACTACCAAGGACGGAAGAGGGCAGTATGGTCTTGAGGAATATTATGACAGCACGCTGAACGGATCAAACGGCAGGGAATACGGATATCTGCTTGATGAAAATGCGCTTGAGAGAACCGTGGTCCCGGCTGTGAACGGATATACCCTGGTTTCAACCGTGGATTCCTATATACAGAGAGTCTGCGAGGAAAAGATAAAAGAGTATAACGAAGAACATGCGGATGAATACCGTCAGGGCGAGATGGGATCCGACAATACCGGCGTTATCGTGATGGACGTGCACAGCGGTGAAGTACTGGCGATGGCCAGCTATCCCTATTTTGATCTGAACGATCCTTCTAATCTGGATATACTTCCGGAAGAACTGAAGGATTATCTGATGAGCAAGGAAGGCTATAAAGAAGAGAAGGACGATAAGGAGGATACTGACGGAGACTCTGAGGAAGAGGACGAAGATGAGGATAAAGATAAGGAAGAGGACCGTAAGGAAAAAGAAGAGGCTATAAAGCAGAAGGTCTCGCAGAATATCTGGAAGAATTTCTGCATCTCCCAGTCTTATGAGCCGGGATCGGTAGGCAAGACTTTCACTGTTGCCATGGGACTTGATTCCGGAACTGTACATGACAATGACGTGTACAATTGTGGCGGCTATCTGACCTTCGGTGAAGGAGATAATGCGACTACGATACGCTGCCATAACAGATACGGTGACGGACCGCTGACAACAAAAGAAGCGGTGGAGAAATCCTGTAACGTAGCGCTGATGCTGATGGGACAGAAGATAGGCAAGGAACGTTTTCTGGAATACCAGAAGAATTTTAATTTTGGCTTAAGGACCAATATAGACCTTGCGGGCGAGATGCGTACTTCATCTCTTGTGTTCAACAAAGATACCATGGGGATCACGGAGCTTATGACTTCGACTTTCGGTCAGGGCTTTAACGTGACAATGATACAGGCGGCAGCTGCATACTGCTCGCTGGTAAACGGCGGATATTACTACAAGCCGCATATGGTAAAACAGATACTTGATGATGACGGCGCGGTGGTGAAAAATATCGAGCCCGAACTGTTAAGACAGGTAGTATCGGAAAAGGTTTCCGACCAGATGATAGATTACGGTATCGGCGTTGTTGAGGAAGGTACCGGTAAAAAGGCAAGACCCGCAGGCTATAAGATAGGCGGTAAGACCGGTACCGCAGAACGTTCGGGCCAGGGCAAGCGAGACTATACCGTATCATTTATGGGCTTCGCTCCCGCAGATGATCCTCAGATAGTAGTATATGTTGTAATAGACAGGCCTAATACCGCATCTCAGGGCGAGAACGCCACAAGGTATGCCTGTGTGCTCTGCAGGGAGATAATGACGGAAGTGCTGCCTTATATGCACATCTTCATGACAGAGGAATTAAGCGAAGAAGAAAAAGCTGAGCTGGAAGAAAGAGGACAGCTGCAGCAGATACCCGAGGCAGAAGAGGGAGAAGAGACTGAAAACTCCGGAGAAAAAGAGGACGGCGAAGAAGCGGAAGAAGAAAAGGAAAAAGAAGTTATTAATCTGAACATCGATCCGGACAGCGGATATGTGATAGACCCGTTCAACGGAGAATATCTGGATCCGAAGACAGGAGAACCCATCGATTCGGATTCGGGTATATTCCAGAATGCAGACGGTGACAACATAGAGATAACCGTTCTGAAAGATGATGAAGCAGAAGGGAAAGAAGACTGATGTTAGCAAAATATGTTTGTGCAATGTGTGTGTCATTTGCGGTGGCTGCGGTCTCGGGACCTGTAGTGATACCGCTTCTCAGAAAGTTCAAGTTCGGACAGACCGTACGAAAAGAGGGACCGGAGACACACCTTAAAAAAAGCGGAACGCCTACCATGGGCGGAGTCATGTTCATACTGGGGATTCTGGCCGCATCAATACCTTTTGCAGCTAAATATACGGATGTGATACCCGTGCTGTTCCTGACTATAATGTTCGGGGCAATAGGCTTTGTGGATGATTTCATTAAAGTTAAAAAGAAAAGCTCTACCGGCCTGAGGGCCTGGCAGAAGTTTTCTCTGCAGATAGTTGTAACAGGTATATTTGCGTATTTTCTTACTCAGACCGAAGGCATAGATCTGTTGATGAAGATACCTTTCAGCGATAAGAGCCTTGATCCCGGAATACTCGGGATACCGTTGCTTTTCTTTGTGGTGCTGGGTACCGATACCGGTAGTAATTTTACCGATGGTCTGGACGGACTGGCTTCCAGCGTGACTGCCGTGATAGCGCTTTTCTTTGTGGCGGTTGCAGCGATCACCGGAGAGTGCAGCGGAGGCGCAATCGTAGCGGCGGCGGTTTTTGGAGGCCTGCTTGCATTCCTTTTGTTTAATGCATATCCGGCAAAGGTATTCATGGGAGATACGGGAGCCCTGGCACTTGGCGGTTTTGTTGCAGGTATGGCTTATATGACACATATGCCGCTTTACCTGCCTGTAATCGCGATAATATATGTGATAGAAGTACTGTCGGTCATGATGCAGGTTTCATACTTTAAACTGACCCACGGTAAAAGGATATTTAAGATGGCTCCGATCCATCATCATTTTGAAAAATGCGGATGGAGTGAGACCAGGATCGTAACGGTGTTCACCGTGATAACTATACTTATGTGCATGATTTCAATCATGGGGACGGTTCTCTGATTGACAAGGAAAATCAAGGGATTGCGAGCATGATTGAGTGAAAAAAGGGGCGAAATCAACCGGAGAACCGTCCCCGTGATCGAGGTGGAAAGATGGATGTAAAAGGAAAGAAAATAGTGATAATAGGAGCGGGAAAGAGCGGGGTATCCGCGGCTGTACTGCTAAGAAAAGAGGGGGCGGAGCCTGTAATATATGATGGCAGCGAGAAACTTGACATTTCGGCCGTTAAAGCGAAGATCGATGAGAGACTTGACGAAGCTTTGAAAGGAAGCGTTTCCGTGATCATCGGAGAGCCGGGTGATGAAGAAAGAAAGCAGGCATATGCGCTGGTATTAAGTCCCGGTGTGCCTGTGGACACTCCCCTGGTGGAGAGCTTCAAAGCAGAAGGAATACCCGTATGGGGAGAGGTGGAACTGGGCTATCTGTTTTCGAAAGGCCGTATCATCGCCATCACGGGTACAAACGGAAAGACTACGACCACCTCACTGGTAGGACATATAGTAAAGGAATGGTATAAAAAAGAAAACAAAAAAGGCGATGTATTTGTGGCGGGAAACATAGGCGATCCTTATACGGATATTGCTCTTGATACGAAGGAAGAAGATACGATAGTCCTGGAGATCTCCAGCTTCCAGCTGGAGACTACGGATGCTTTTCATCCCGAGGTAAGTGCGATACTTAATATCACTCCCGATCATCTGAACAGACATCATACTATGGAGAATTATGCGGCGTGCAAAGGACGCATAGCCTTAAGGCAGAACGCAGATGAATGGTGTGTGCTGAATGCAGAGGACGAATATCTTCCTGCAATGGCAGAAAAGCTTGGATGCAAAACAGCATTCTTTTCATACACTAAAGAACAGGAGAACGGTGTATATCATAAGGACGGGGATATCATTGCAAACTTTGACGGTGTGAAAACAAAGATTCTGGCCGTAAATGAAATGAAGCTTCTCGGCGCGCATAACGTGGAGAACGTGATGGCAGCCGCTGCGCTTACATTAAAGTTCGGAGTTCCCGCAGAGACCATTGCCGAAGCGGTAAAAACTTTTGAGAGCGTGGAGCACAGGATAGAGTACACGGCAACGGTTAAAGGCGTAGATTATTACAATGATTCCAAGGGGACCAATCCCGATGCGGCGATAAAGGCTGTGCAGGCTATGGTAAAACCTACTGTCCTCATAGGCGGCGGTTATGATAAGCAGAATGAGTATGACGAGTGGATAGAGTGCTTCGGTGATAAAGTAAAGGCGCTGATACTGCTCGGTCAGACTGCGGATAAGATAGAAGCCTGCGCCAGAAAGCACGGTTTTAATAATATAATCCGCGCAGAAAGCATGGAAGATGCCGTAAATAAAGCATATGAAACGGCAGTCTCCGGAGATGCGGTGCTGCTTTCTCCGGCCTGTGCAAGCTGGGGAATGTTTAAGAATTTTGAGGAACGAGGCAGGATATTCAAGGAAGCGGTAAGGGGACTTAAGGGATGAGTAATGAGAAAAGGTCTAAAGGAGGCTTTGATTACCAGCTTTTCTTTGTGACCCTTCTTCTGATGATACTGGGAATAGTGATGATCTATTCTACCAGCACTTATCGTGCGGGTGAGGATCCTTATTCTTTCGTCAAAAGACAATTGCTGGCAGAAGGCCTGGGGCTGATCGCGCTTTTTGCGATATATCTGATACCTTATTCCTGGCTTAAGATAATGGGAAGGGCGCCGCTTCGTTATTTTGTCCTTGGCGGATCGCTGATACTGCTGATGCTTTTGCTGGTGCCTGCGCTTTCACATACCGCCTACGGTGCAACGAGATGGCTTAACCTGGGCTTCTTTAATCTGCAGCCTGCGGAAGTGGTGAAGATAGCGGTGATCTTCTTTGTGGCGGGCTATATCTCGGAGTACCCGGACAGGATAAACCATATTAAAGGTTACGCATTCTGCCTGGCTGTCGTGGTGGTCTGCGGAGGCATGGTATATGCGATCTCCACAAACTTATCCAGTGCGCTCATTATCATGGGAATAGGCGTGATCATGCTGTTTCTGTCATGTAATGACTGGAAGCTGCATCTGCTTGCGGCGGGAGCGGGAGCGGGGGTAGTATACCTGCTGATCAACTGGATACTTAACAGTTCCATGGATGTAAATAACGTGGATTACCACTTTAAAAGGATAATGGTATGGCATGATCCGTCGGCATATGTGCTGGATGGCGGATACCAGACACTGCAGGCTCTCTATGCCATAGGCTCGGGCGGTATAACCGGTAAAGGCATAGGCAAGAGCGTACAGAAATTAAGCGCGATCCCTGAAGTGCATAATGATATGATATTCTCCGTGGTCTGTGAGGAGCTGGGGCTGGTCGGCGCAGTGGTGGTTCTGCTCTTATTCGTCCTGCTGCTCGCAAGATGCATGATGATCACCCTGAAAGCCAGGGACAATTTCGGAAAGCTTCTGGTGGCAGGCGTGATGATGCATATAGCTATACAGGTGGTACTGAATATCGCAGTGGTGACGAATACCCTGCCCAATACCGGCGTGAGTCTGCCATTTATCAGCTACGGAGGTTCTTCGGCAACATTTTTGCTGGCAGAACTCGGACTGGTGATGAAGGTTGCAAAGGAATGACATATCGTGAAACGAAGAAAAAGATCATAGTGCTGGCAGTGCTGCTTTTTCTTTTTATTGCCCTGGCGGTATTCTGGAAGATCCTGGATGATTATGAGGTGCGAAAGGTGTATGTGGAAGGCAATACCCACTACACAGTCGACGAGATAAGCAGGATAGTGGAAAAGGGGTGGTTCGGAGACAATACGCTGATACTTTCGGCTAAGTACAGAAACAAGAGCATAACCGGTGTTCCCTTTGTGGAGACCATGGATGTCACGGTAGAAGATAAGAACACCATACGCATCCGCGTGTTTGAAAAGGCGCTGGCCGGATATGTTTCGTATCTTGACGGTTATATGTATTTTGACAGAGACGGGATAGTAGTGGAAAACTCAAGGGTGATAACCCGGGGCATACCCTTGGTCACCGGACTGGATTTTGACCACTTCGTTATGTATGAGCCGCTGCCGGTTAAAAATGAGACCGTGTTTAACGAGATCCTGGGTGTGACCCAGATGCTCGGTAAGTACAAGATACTGACGGACAGGATATACTTTGACAAGAATTATGAGATGACCCTGTATTTCGGAGATATTAGGGTTGAACTCGGAAACGGTGAGCTGATAGAGGAAAAGATACAGAGACTGAATGCGATACTTCCAGAGCTGGAAGGCCTGAGCGGAGTGCTGAGACTTGGTGCTTACCAGACGGGACAGGAAAGCATAACCTTTACCAAGGACAAAGAGGAGGAAATTGACCAACCGAGTCAAGAAGAATAAAAACCACAATATTTAGTGGTGCAAAAATATTGTAAAACTAAAAGAAATAATTTATGATTTAAAAAGTGTTGAAAAAAA
>JAEEIK010000016.1 GCA_016281335.1 Lachnospiraceae bacterium
CCCTTATAAACCGTCGATATCACCGTAACACAACCGCCTATCTGATTGCCTTGAAAAATCCTTATTTCCGACATATTACCTCATCCGTCTTTTCCAGCCATTCCTTTAAGCTTTCACCTGCCTTTGGCGGATCCAAAAACAGAACAGCATTTCCGTCAATACTCAGATAATGCTTATGATCGCTTACATATTCATACACAAACGCTGAACCATTTGATGCTGTTCCGCTGATGATCATCTGCAATGATGCATGGCCCCAGTATGCAAGAACGGGAACAACGGCATAAAATTCCTTTTCATAATACAGCCAGCGCAGATCTTTGATATTCTCCGTATCATTATCGTTTACAGGCAGCGGATTGCCTCTGTGCTTCTTAAGTGCTTTATACAGATTAGTTTCAAAAACAGAGGCGTTTTTCTCTTTTACAAGAAGATCAAATTCTTCGTAATTCATCCATTTAATATCTTCTTTCGGATTGAGAAACCATAGTTCCGAACTCAAACAGTCACCTGCAACAGCCTCTGATATAGCTTTTTCATCAGCTTCAACTCTGTATTCCAGATACTGTTCGCAATCCAGATCGATCCTATATATGATCATCATATGTTTCGTCTTCATACTTCATCCTTTCCTATTCGATCCTGATATAGTGAAGTTCTTCCTCTCTCAAAGGATCTGCCTCTCCATCCCAGGTAAATCTGTTAAGAGGATGTTCCGCTGACAGATCTTCGATTTCATCAAATACGATATATGATCTGGCACCGTCTTCATATATGTCCGGATAGACAGCTTGCGGCGCATACCCTCCCAATCCGATCACGCTGCTGTCATAATTCCAGTAAAACAATCCTATGCCACGTCCGAAAACATAAGGAGGCTGTTTCGTCACCCTCTGCATTTTATCTTTTAACACAGCCTCCGTTAATGCAGTACTTCTTACGATGATATCTTCATTGTCTATTCTTATTATCTCATATATATGCTTTTTCATAGGCAATCATCTCCTGTATCATTTATTATCATGATATAACAGTATTGCATTCCTGCCGTATTCAGTCAGATCATAGGACATCTCATGATCATTCATAAAACTCTCGAATTCTTCTGACAGATAGTCTGCAACTTCACCGTCAGTTTCTCCGTACAGCGCATCCCAGATATCAGCAGGCAGCTGTATATATGCAACAGGAGTTTCGTCTTCGCGGATCAGTTCGTCTTCGCTTCTGTCTTCAAGATACTCTCTTAAAGTACCTATTACGCTTGAACATTCATCAGTTACAGTATACAGATCCTGTGCCAAAAGATTTTCCCTATCAAAGAGCTCATACAGATCGATCCTTGTGTCATCAAAGACTATTCCTCCATAGCAAAGATTTGCGTAGAGTCCGTCAACGCCCATCTGTGTCTCTATCAGAAATCGTATGTAATCCACTGCAAATTCTCTGATCTCATTTCTGTTCATGCGCTTGTCCTCCTTTTGATCTGTATTTTATAAACAGATAATATCACAAAGCTTCTTGATATACGTCAAGGGATTGTCGTATAATATTATAGATTTGAGAAATAAGCTTGTCAGAACATTTCCGGAGGACAGAATGGCTAAAAAGGACAGATCAAAGATCACGAGACAATTACAGCTGTATAATACGGTCAGCAGTATTAATAGCGGCGCTGTTTACGGCCCTGCAGATCTTATGAAGGTTTTCGGGATATCTTTACGCATGCTGCAGCGTGATCTGAAAGATCTGCGTGACTGCGGTCTTATCAATCTTAAATACAACAGAGTAAATGACCGGTATATCATTGCTGATGATACCGTTTTTGACGAAACTGCTTCCATTCGTCGGAAACAGCATCTTACCCGTCTGTATCGCATCGGTACTCTGATACACAATCTGTCATGGATTTCCCCCGAAGAATTCGACAGTTATGAACTCGGACTGCGTGAATTCGAAGAATACCTTGAATATGCTGCAGAAGATCCTGAAAACAACACTCCTGAAGATATCGAAGATATGCGCAGATTCTACGTCCCCGATATCACTTTTTACGATCTTAAGGCAGAATACTATGCTTTATTTCCCGACAGCAATGAACGCACCAGACAACGTGACTTTGAAGAAATGTGCCGGGCCGGCTTCGAGATCTTTTATAGCCGTACATATAAAAGCTTTATTTATCTGTATCAGGATAATTCACTTTTTTGCTGACACAAAATTCTTCTCTTTCATATCTGTCCGCTCGAGCAAGCAATTCCATGAATTTTACATATGAAAGACCTGATCTCTCCTGAGCTTCTATGATCCCGGCTCCTTCATTAAGCAGTTTCAAGGCTTTTTCTTCTGACTCATCAGTTGCAAGTTGCCTTATCATCTGCTGATATTTCTTTTTCCAATAAATATTGTCCATTCTCTGTGTCCTCACTCAATTGACAGCGGATAGTCCTTCACGATATGCCTCCGGATAATAAAACATATAATAGCCAAGTCTTACAGCCATCATAGTAGCAGAGACAGCATGAGCTTTAGGAAATAGATACTTTATCTTAGTACAAGCTTTTATATACCACTCAGGTATTCCGGCATTTTCCATTATCTTCTTATGTTCCGTCTTAAGTCCTCTGCCTTTCCTTACATATTCCATGATATGATAAGCTGTGTTTCTGTCTATATTCCTGTCCATAAGATACAGCAATATATCATCTCTTGAGCTTATACAGTCAGACAGTTTTATGATTCCGGCACGAATCACTTCTTCCTGATTGCCATACCAAACTTCCGTTCCGTGACTGATGGCG
Source organism: Lachnospiraceae bacterium (assembly GCA_016281335.1). Classification (GTDB taxonomy): domain Bacteria; phylum Bacillota; class Clostridia; order Lachnospirales; family Lachnospiraceae; genus NK4A136. The sequence goes on from JAEEIK010000016.1 coordinate 2,799, forward strand.
TTTATCTTTATCAGATCGGTGAATGATGCAGCTTTCGTTTCTGCTATCATCCTTCTTACGTATTCAGCTCCGAATTCCGGCAGATCTTTGATCAGCAAAATATCAGGATCACAGATCATAGAAAGAACTTTATCGTCATCAAGCGGAACATCCCTGACATTCAATCCCGTAGTTTCCTGAAGATAATACAGCAGATCGTATGCATTGTGGCCCAGTACGTCAAGCTTGAGCAGATTATTCGAGATAGTATGATAATCAAAATGTGTTATCTTATTTTTACCATGTGGCGAATACATCAACGGCGTAAACGAAAGCAATTCCTCGCCCTCAGGACATACGATGATCCCACCCGGATGCATTCCGACATGCTCTTTTCCGTTTTTAACACAATAGGTTCCTCCATAACATGTCTCTCCGACTCCCGGCAGTTCTTTTACAAAGTCCTGTATTGTCTCCTTTATATCCGGCGCAAAGTTTATATCTATATCCGGTTCTTTATCAAGCCTGATCCCCATAAACACTTCCGACGGAATGTCATATCCTCTATATTCTGCAGGAAGAGGATTGATCTCCGTGATCCCGCAGAGAAAGGCTATAAGCGATGATCCCACGGCTCCTCTTATTCCTGTGGGATATCCTTTCTCCAGAGATTTCTTTACAAGATCTCTCCACATCATAAATAATCCTGCGTATCCGTTTATGCATACGGCATCAAGCTCTCTTTCCATTCTCTGCCTGATATTTGCAGGCAGCATGGCTCCATACAATTCTTTTATCTTTCTTTCACATATCCTTCGTAGTTTTATTTCTGCGTCGGGATAGGTCGGCAGATATCTGCCATGTCTAAGAGGGGATATATAATCTGTCTGTTCCGGTAAATCTCCTGTAAATAACTCGTGTACTTCCGTGTTTTTATTCTCTGAATATATAAGTAAGCCCTCTCTGTGTTCATCGAGAAGCTTTGTCGGTATTGTCGGTCTGTTGTTATTGAAATATTTCAGATATGATGCGGTAACTATCTTATACAGATTACGGATCCCATTCTCATTCTTTGTATATATCAATACAGGATATATCTTCCCGTTCTCATCGACACAGTTTCCTTTCATGCCATAGATCAGCTTCAGAAAATCTTCCTGTACTGCTTTTTTCCCTTTTCTGTGACAATCCTCCTGATACACCTGCCATAACCTGCACCATTCTGCATATGCATCGGGAAAGGCTCTGACATTTCCACAGCCCATGACAGTAACAGCTTTATACCCTTTATCATAAGCATAGTTTACCAACTCTTTAACAGAGAGTACTGTTTCTATTATTATGTTTTTTGCTCTTTTTTCTTCAAGATAATGATCAATGATCTTTTCTCTTGCCCTATTATCCGCTTCCCTGCTGTAAGAGTCGAGCAGCACTTCCGTAATAAGCTCTTTTCCGTCAACGTTTATCCTGTATATCATAGCGGCACCTCCTTTTGTGCCCGAAGTATATCACAGGAATGAATTAATAAACGTCAAACATATGTCATATCATAAAAACCTGTCTGAAGAATACAGACAGGTTTATATGAGTTCTTTTATAAAGAATCTGTTCATTGTACTGTGCACCACTTCTTTCGGTCTTTCGATATCTCTGTATCCGCTCTTCTCATATATATGTATCGCAGCCTGCAGATTCTCATGTGTTTCAAGATATGCTCTCTTAAACCCTGATTCCCGCATCTTTTCTTCTATGAAGGCAATCATCTCGTATCCGATACCTGCGCCCTTCGCCTTATCATCCAGATACAGCTTTTGCAATTCGGCAGTATCACTCATAAAAGAAAGCCTTGCATAGCCGATCCCTCCTATCACGTCTCCGTTCTTATCTTCAAGTACATAATAAGCAGAATCTTTTCCATACAGCTCACTCAGATGATCCAGACCCTTATCAAAAAAAACAGTACCCGGTATATCAAGCTTATGCTGAATAAGACTCTTCCTGATAAGCGCAGCTATAACTGCATCATCAGCAGGCCTTATCTCTCTGTATATAATGTTTCTTTCTGATGAGCTTTTCATGCGAGTATCTCATTCAGACTTCTTATATGATTCTTACGTGTTGACGTTATTAAAACACGGTCGCCCTTCTGAATATCAGTATTGCCCGAAGGTATTATCAGTTCGCTTCCTCTCAGTATCGCAGTGACAAGCACATCTTTTTTCAACCTGAAGGACTTATCGGCAAAAACCGTGTTAAGCTTTTTAAAATCTTCACCTGCCTTGAATTCGATTATCTCACCCATTCCGTCTGCAAGAAGGTAGAACTTTCCTATATCTTTTCCGGCGTCCTCCGCTTCATGACTCAGAAGGAAACGAAAAGCCTTCATAGCTGACAGTTCGGCAGGTGATACCGTTATATCAATATTTACTTTGTGCAGGAGTTTAACATGTTCGGGCTTATCCACTCTGGTAATGACTGAAGGAATATTACAGGACCAGCCATACATACTCGCAACCAGATTGGTCTCATCATTATCTGTCAGGGATATCATTGCATCTGCCGAAGACACTTTCTCTTCCTCAAGTACTTCCAAAGTATCTCCCGAAGCATATACTATATTTATATCGGGATATCTTGCCATCAGCTCCCTGCATCTTATCGCATCCTGTTCAAGTATGGTCACCTTATCTCCTGCATTTTTCAGAACATCCAGCAGGTAGATACAGGTATTGCTGCCTCCGATTATAAATATCTTTTTGGCCTTGCTTTTTTTGATACCCAGCTTCAGCAATGACTCTTCCAGATTTTTCTTCGACAATGCCACGCTTATACTGTCACCGCTCTGTATAGCAAAGTCTCCTCTGGGTATAAATATCTTTCCTCCCCGAACAACACTTATGATCAGAAAATCAAACTTAAGAGACTGTTTGATATCGATAAGCGTTCTTCCGTTAAGCACACTGTCCTCAAGTATGTTCATACTAAGAAGCTGCACATCATTGCCCCAGAAACCTTCCAGCTTGGTATATCCGGGCATTCCGATATTTCTGTCTATTTCCTCTGCGATATCCTGACGAGGTTTAATGAAATAATCGATATTATACTGTTTCTTTAAATCTTCGACTTCTCTTACAAAATCCGGCAACAGTATACGCGCAGCAGCAAACCGTGTCCCAAGGGCTTTGGCCTGCATGCAGCTTAAGAGATTGATCTCATCTATATGCGTTAATGCAACTATCGCATCCGCCGTATCAGCTCCGGCTTTCATAAGCGTTTCTCTTGAGGCGCCGCTGCCTACAACACCGTTGACATTATATTTGTCAGTGATGGCATCAACAGTCTTCCTGTCCTTATCTATAACGGTGACATCAAAACTTTCATTGGCAAGTGATGATATCAACAGATTTCCTGTCTGTCCGAGTCCTATAATGATTATCTTCATGATGCTTTCCTTTCCGTAACGCTTTTTCTGCTTAGCCTTTTTGCTTTATGATCTTCCAATGCAAAGTAAACACGTTTTATGCTCAATCCCTGCACCAGTACCGTAAAGAATATGGTGGCATATGCTACATTTGAGAATATCTGATATATCGACTCCGGCAGATAATCGGCAGTTTCTATCGCAAGAGCCATGGAAAGACCACCCTTAAGCGCCGACCAGGTCATCAGCACAACGAATTCCTGAAGATTATAATTACCCGGTATATTTTTACCTGTAAGTATTGAACTGATAAGTACTCCTGCGCCTCGCGACAGAATCAGGATTATCAGCGCAGCCGGAACTATCAGTAAAGCATAGGGACTGATCTTCATATTAAGTACCAGTAGACCTATCATAACAAAGAGCACTGAATTCAATATATTCTCGATTATCTCCCAGAAGTCACCATAGAAGTTTTCGGGATCCACTACCATTACGGTTCGCTTCATCTTTTCCATTGAATATGAAAAGTACATGCCGCATACAACAGATGCGATGACTCCGGAGAAACCGAAGTGTTCGCATATAACATATACCGAAGAAACATCCAACAGCGATATGAGTATGTATCTGACGGGATCACGTGTCAGCTTCATCAGTGAAAAGAGCAGATACGAAACCGTCAGAGCGACTATTATCGCACCTCCGATCTCCTTAAACATAAGTACGGCAAAATTGCTGTCGGAACTGTGGACTATCAGGGAACGCACAAAGATAAACAGCGTAACACCGGTACCGTCATTAAAGAGTGATTCGTTTTCTATAACGGAACAGACATTTTTGGAAAGTCCTATCTTATTAAGTATGCCAGTTGCAGCTATCGGATCTGTAGGAGATACCACACAACCAAGAAGTATGCACATCCAAATGTCCATCGGCAGTTTAAGTATCAGCGCCAGCGCATAAAACAGGCTTCCGTATAGAAACGAAGAAAGCAGCGTGGTAAGGAGTGCCAGCAGTGATATGGGACGAATGTTCTTTCTGAATTTGCTCATATTTACCTTGCCTGCTCCTGCAAACAGCATGAAACAGAGCATCCCGTCCATCAGGTATTCCCTGAACCCGAAATCCCCTAGACTGCTGATATACACTCCGGCAACAGTCTCCGGAAAGAAGTATTTCATTATCAGTAATACCACCGAAAGGATCAGTGAAAAGAAAATGAGAGCTATATCACTCTGAAGATGAAATAACCTTTCATTTATGATTCCTATGCATACTATATAAGCAAGGATTATTATAAAAAATAACAAAGTATTCAATTTACTGCCCGCCTGTTTCTTTGTTTTTATTTATATATTTTGCAGCACTTTCGGTATCTTTTACAAAAACGCCTTTGTAATCATTTCCGAGAAGTGCTTTTACCTTACGTAATTTATCCGGAGAATCGCTTATAGCGATCACAAGAGGCTTTTCTCCTTCGTCAGTTTTTTCTTCTTTCTCTTCTTCCTGCTCTATAAGCTCACTCTTTAAATATTTAAGCAGTATCGCTTCCAGAGCATCGTACATTACAGGCTTACTGAGATAATCGGTAAAGCCTTCTTTTATATAATTATCACGCGCGCCTACTATGGCATCCGCAGTCAGCGCGATCACAGGAGTATCATCTGCAAGATGCTGCTTTTTGATCTCTTCAAGAGTCTGTACTCCCGACATACCCGGCATCATCTGATCAAGAAAGATAACATCAAACTGCTTATCACGAAGTATCGTGATACATTCCCTGCCTGATTCAGCCGTTGTTATCTTCATTCGTGTATCTTCAAGCAGCCCTTCGATAACTTCAAGATTCATATCGTTGTCATCAACTACCAGTACGTGTGCAGAAGGTGCTATCAGCGCAGGTTTATATCTGTCAGTATGAGAATTGAGTTTTGAAAGATTCTGCGCAAAATCACCTACCGGTGTCTTATCTATAACAGCCTGTTTCATCTGTGCCTTAAAACTTGTTCCTTTTCCGTATACACTGCTGACATCAATGCTGCCTTCCATCATCTTCACAAGGCGCATCGTGATGTTCAGGCCAAGCCCCGTTCCTTCTATGCTGCGGTTCTTGTCTTCCTCCAGACGCTGGAACGATTCAAAGAGTTTGCCCAGATCCTCTTCTTTTATACCTATTCCCGAATCCGAAACTTCAACACCGAGCAGCTCTGAAGAATGTTCATATGTAAGTTCTATTGAAACATATCCGTCAGGTGTATATTTTATAGCGTTGTTTATCAGGTTCAGCATTACCTGGCGTACCCTTATCTCATCACCCAACAATACGGAAGGAATATCTTCCGATACCTTAAGTCTGTACTCAAGCCCCTTGTCCTGAGCCTTTTTCATAGTCATATTGACTACGTCGTTCATCACGGATGAGAAATTGTATTCTACCGGTATCAGTTCCATTTTACCGGACTCTATCTTGGACAGATCAAGGATATCATTGATGATCGAAAGCAGTGTCCTTCCGGCACTCTGTATGTCCAGTGCATATTTCTTGATCTTGCCATTCGGCGAATCCCTGAGTATCATCTCATCCATTCCGATAATGGCATTCATCGGTGTCCTGATCTCATGGGACATGTTTGCAAGGAAATCACTCTTTGCCTTATTGGAAGCATCGGCTGCATCCTTCTCAAGCTCCAGCACCTTTCTCTCGTAGCTTGCCTTCTGTTCTTCCAGCTTCATAGCTTCCATGCTCTTGGCATAGTTCTGTTCATTCCTGTATCCTACATAATAGAAAGCGGCTATCATCACAAATATCATGGTACATATAAGAATATTGACAACCAGCTGGCTTCTTACTTCTTCATACAGCTCTCTGTCACTGACTACCATTACCACATGCCACTTATTCATAATGCTGTTTACAAATACGGTACTCTTCTCTCCGTCACAGTTATAGTTAAAACTCCCGGAACCCGCTTCCATGATGGCTTTCAGATAATCACTGCCACCCTCTGTTTCGCAGATATTAGTTCCCTTCTTATTTTCATCTCTGTGAGCTATGATCAGACCTGTCTCATCAACAACAAAGCCATAACCTTTTCCGTTTAAGCTTAGTTCATTCATCATCGACTGTATGCCCTTGAGCTGTACATCCAGAGAAATGACATTCTGACGGTCAGGCAGCATTCTGCTGACCGAGATGATCATATTTCCGGTCTGCGCGTCAATATAGGGCGGCACGAATACTACTTCGCCGTCATATTGTTTTGCAATGATATACCAGTCGCGTATCTTGGGATCATAGCCCTCGGGCGGTTCCCAGTTAAGACCGTCCATATACCTGCTCATGATATATCCGTAGATACCGTTATAGTTTTCATCAAACTGTTCGGATACGTTATTTGTTTCTTCCACAAGGAATTCATGTATACGCGCGGGCGTACTGCCGCTTACTAACATGTGATGTACCGAGTCCGCAGTGACATGAAGCACGTTTTCTGCAGTATTCAGATGATTATCGATCATTGAAGATATGTTAAGAACCCTGTCCTCGATCACGGCATTTGAATTGGAAACAGCAACACTGTACATCAGTCTTGAGGTATATGCCACCATAACAGCCATGAAAATGAATACAAGTATAAGCGGTATTATCATGCTGTGTTTTTTATGACCGTATTCTTTTTGACGTTCAGCGTTTTCTTTTTTCATCCTTACTCGATCGTAAAATACTTCTCCGGAACTTCTATTTTTGTTGATCCCATGTAATGACCCGGATCACCGAAGATATATGTATCCTGATAGATCAGGACAGTATTATCCGATATATCACCGGTTTTCGCATCATTATACTTTGAGCCGTTCCAATCCACTCCCGGTGAGTACACTCTGTAGGCTTTTGCAAGATCATCTATATCGGTAAGACTGCTCTCTCCGAGGATCACATTTCTTGCATGTTCGGCCAGACCTGCAGATCCTGTGTATCCGTACGAATAAGCCCAGGTTCCGAATCTGCCGGCCCCCCCGTTTTCTACAACTGCAGTTTCTACCTTTGTGAGTATCTTTTCAAAATCCCCTGAGTCACCGGTCATATCAAGATCAAGTGCTCCCGGATATCCGAGAAGAGGAGAAGGCAGGTCAGCCTCGATAAAATATCCTCCGCATTCCATAAGTCCTTTTATAAGAGGTTCGGTATGAGCATCATTGGTGCAGAAGTAGGCTGAATTCTTTCCGTACTTCTCTACCCATTCGGGAACATGTTCTACTATATAAGCCTGAGCCCCCGGAACACCTACCTCGGTAGTAGGATCGGGTGCTTCCTCCATTTCAAAAGCCATGCCGAATTCTTCACATGCAGCCTTCATAATGGCAACACGCCTTGCAACCGTTTCATATGAAAGATGTCTGGGAAATGAGATATGTACGAAAGTATCACAGCCAAGCTCATGGGCTGTATGTATCATAAGATAACCGCGATTGACAAAGTCGCAGCATACAACAAGATCCGAAACAGGTCCTATCTCGGAAAAATCTTCATAGGCTTCTCCTGCAATGCAGAGTATATCAGGTCTCTTCTCACGGATCTGCCTGAAGGCCTCCGTAGTTCCGTCAACAGCCTGATTAACGATAATAGCTTTCATATCAGGATCTTCGGAAAGATTCACGATAGTCTGAATAGTAGTCTCGGCTTCTTCGGTGAAATTATCGGGATAGATGGCCAGAGTCACGTTTTCGCTGCCATACTTGGCCTGAAAAGCTTCTGCACCACGTCTGTCATCTTCTGACTGGGAATATGATCCGGTAACGATACCAATATGAAAATTATCCTTAGCTGTATCCGATACCGGTGTTACGTTTTCTTCCGGATTATTATCTTCCGGTTTATTATCCTTCTCTTCAACTGCAGGATTATCAGGGTTCCCGACAGCAGGTGCATCCTGTTTTACTCCGCAGGCCATTAATGAAACAGTGATCAAGGATGCAAGAAGAATACTGACTGACTTCTTCATCATGATTATCCTCCCCGCCAAAACGGCATATTCCTTGATATTATATCATTTTTATGAAGTTATGTCTACTTGACTGCTTATTCGTCCCCCGGATTGACGTGGATCATGACATGCTTAACATTCGGAAAATTCTTTTCGACAGCATCATGCACGCTTTCGGCGATGGCATGGGCATCTATCAGTGAGATATCTCTTTTTACTGCTATTTCCAGATCAATATAGATCTTGTTTCCGAACTGTCTTGTTCGGAGCAGATCTATCTTCTGTACGCCGCTCTGCGCCTCGACAAAAGATCTTATCTTCTGCTCAGTGGCATTATCACAGGAAGTGTCTATCATTTTGTTAAGAGCATCCTGGAATATATCAAAAGCAACCTTGATTATCAGCAGACAGATCAGAAGAGCTGCGACAGGATCCATAAAGGTAAGTCCCATCTTTGCCAGCCCTATACCTATGAATGAACCGACAGAAGATATGGCATCAGAACGGTGATGCCATGCATCTGCTTTGAATGCAGGTGAATCAAGTCTTTTCGCATAGTACATCGTATACCAGAACATTGCTTCCTTTACGATGATCGAAACTACTGCAGCGATAAGAGGCAGCATGGTAGGAATCTCTATGCTGTCTCTTTCAAAAAAGAGTTTGCGTATACCTGTATAACCTATTCCCAAACCTGTTCCTGCAAGTATCAGTCCGAGGATCAGGGAAGCCACGCATTCCAGTCTTTCGTGACCGTAAGGATGTTCCTTATCCTCCTTTTGTCTTGACATCACTACGCCGATATAAGCAATAAGTGTTGCAAAAACATCCGAAAGGGAATGAACCGCATCTGATATCATAGCTCCGGAATTGCCGATGATACCTGCTGCCAGTTTAAATGCAGCAAGGATCACATTTCCGCATATACCGACATTTGAAAGTTTTTTTACAATCTTTTGTTCATTCATTTTTAATCTCCAAAGCCTTTACCACAGCAGTTATATTGTTCACGGTATCGGATGCCGTCATGCTTATCGAACCTTTCTGCTCCTGTGCCGCTTCTCCGGCTTTTCCGTTTATATATGCAGCTGCTGCCGTTGCAATAAAAGTATCGTCCGTATATGCGCATACTGCCGACAGTATTCCCGAAAGCACATCACCGCTTCCCGCAGTGGCCATTCCGGCGCAGCCTGCGTCGATAATACAGGTATTATCTCCATCTGTTACGATAGTTGCAGGTCCCTTGAGCAGAAGTATTACTCCGTTTTCTTTTGCATATTGTATTGCCGTTTTAACGGGATCATCAAGTACCTCATTTATCTCTTTTCCCGTCAGCCTTGAAAACTCTTTAATATGGGGAGTCAGTATCAACTCACTGTTTCTCTCTTGTACAATCCCTTTGTCCATGCGTGACAGCAGTGTCAGTCCGTCAGCATCGACTATGAGTTTTCCTTTATAGTACAGCAATAAATGTTTCAATATATCTGCCGCAGCCTCTGATGTACCTATACCCATACCAAATGCAACGGTCTTTACATTGGCTGTCAGTTCATCTGTCTCTTCTTTACTGTATATCAGCCGTCCTTCGTTTTCCGAAAGAGGAAAGAAGGTACTCTCAAGTATAGCCGGAAGTATCACAGTTTCAAGACTTTTCGGAGCTGCCAGCTTAACTACCCCGGCTCCCGATCTCATAGCAGCATTCGCCATTGCCGCAAGACGTATGGCGCCGCTGTATCTTTCCGATCCTCCGATAAGAGCAATATATCCGTAGCTTCCTTTATTTGAGAGGTTTTTTCTCGGAGAAAAAACTTTGACCATATCGCTTTCTTCAATCAGCATTAATGCTTTCTCTACCGGTTTAATTCCGATATCGATATTTATCTTTTTTCCGATGACATCCTTTGCCATGTTCATGAAGTGTCCCGGTTTATAACTTCCTATCGATACTGTCAGATCTGAGCAGACGCAGCTTTCTGCCATTCCGCTGTCTCCGTTGAGTCCGCTGTTGATATCAACGGAAACTACATAAGCTTCACTTTCATTTATCCTGTCTATGACTTCTTTTGCAGTACCGCTTACGTTTCCTTTAAAACCCGTTCCGAATATGCAGTCAGCTATCGTGCCAAACCTGCCAAGTTCTGTTCTCTCACTCCATACTTCTGTTGCTATCCCTGCTTTCACACAGATATCATAATAGTACTTACCGTCTTCGGAAAACTTCTCCTTAAGCAATATGATACTGCATTCTATATCCGCATCTTTAAGCAGCTTTGCTATTACATATCCGTCTCCCGCATTGTTACCGCTGCCTGCGATGATCGCTACGGGTGCTTTCCAGTCAACATTTTCGAAAATGCCTTTACCTGCACGGTACATCAGCTCCCTTCCGGGTACTCCTCCCGCAATGGTGGCTGCATCACTTTTCCGCATGTTTTCAACAGTCAGTATCTCTGTCAAGTTCTTCTCCTTACATCATCAGATCCATTCCGAGTCCCTCGGAAAGCTTCTTTATATATTTTTCCGGACTCTTAAGCATTCCGGCCATATCCATAAAGGTATCCAACACCAGTTCTTCTTTATCACAGTCACTGTAATTCTTTCCTATATCCTGTGTCAGCTCAAACTGTCTCATATTGTAGAAATACAGATCCGTAAGGGTATATCCTTTGCAGTCCAGCTGCCCGTAAATACTGTGATTGTCGAGATAATACATGAATTCACCCATGAGACCTTCATTTGATACCATCTCCATCCACAGTGCCTCGGTGAAGTCCTCGCTTTTTCCGCAGGCTTCACACAGTTGCTTCAGATATTCATATGCTTTCAGACGTCTTGCATCAAAAAGGATCATATAAAGCCCCTTTACCATTACTTATGATTCAGATAATCATAATCAATGCACCTGCCCCTGTCAAGCCGCAGACACTTGACGGAATACACAGTTTGGGGTATCTTAATTGCTGAAAAAATAAACTACCATTATATTAAAGAAAGGAAGCGGCTTATGGAAAACAACATAGTTGAAAAAGGCCCCATAACTGATGAACTGCTCGAAAATATGAACAGATTCTGGCGCGCAGCCAACTATCTTTCAGCCGGACAGCTTTATCTCCTGGAGAATCCTCTCCTGAAAAAACCCCTGACCGATAACATGATCAAGAAAAAGATCGTAGGTCACTGGGGAACCGTTCCCGGACAGAACTTTATCTTTGTCCACTGCAACCGCGCTATCAAGCGCTATGATCTTGATATGATTCTTCTTTCCGGTCCCGGACACGGAGGAAACTTCTTTATCGCAAATGATTACCTTGACGGTTCATACAGTGAGATCTATCCCAATATCTCACGTGATGAGGAAGGTATGCAGAAACTGTTCAAGCAGTTCTCCTTCCCCGGCGGTGTACCCAGCCACTGTGCGCCCGAAACTCCCGGTTCCATTCATGAAGGCGGCGAGCTCGGATATTCCATAGCTCACGGCTGCGGTGCCATCTTTGATAATCCCGATCTGATAGCTACAGTTGTAGTCGGTGATGGTGAAGCAGAGACCGGACCTCTTGCTACTTCATGGCAGTGCAACAAATTCATCAATCCTGTAGGCGACGGCGCTCTGCTGCCCATACTGCATCTGAACGGATATAAGATCGCCAATCCTACTATTTTCGGCCGTCTCTCCAAAGAAGAGCTTACCGATTTCTTCCACGGCAACGGCTGGGAGCCTTATTTCGTTGAAGGCGAAGAGCCCATGGATATGCATCGCCAGATGGCTGAGACCATGGATAAAGTGATCGAGAAGATCAAAGACATACAGAAACATGCTAGAGAGACCAATGATGCTACCCGTCCCGTATGGCCCATGATCGTGCTTCGCACACCTAAGGGCTGGACAGGTCCCAAGGTAGTAGACGGCAACCGTATCGAGGGCAACTTCCTTGCACATCAGGTTCCCGTTATGATGGACAAGCCTGAGCACCTTCAGATACTCTCTGACTGGCTGCACAGCTACAAGCCTGAAGAGCTCTTTGATGATAACGGACGTCTCCTTCCCGAAATAGAGGCGCTTACTCCCACAGGTGATGCAAGACTGGGTATGAACCCTCATGCAAACGGAGGCAAGCTCCTTCGCGACCTTCGTCTGCCCGATTTCCGTTCTTATGCTTTCGATACCGAAGCTCACGGATCAAAGGAGAGCCAGGATACAGCAAACCTTTCCAACTACATCCGCGATATCTTCAAACTCAATGCAGAAGCAAAGAACTTCCGTATCTTCTCACCCGATGAGAACAACTCCAACCGTTTCTCATCAGTATTCGAAGTTGAGAACCGTGACTGGAATGCAGAGCAGAGCGACATGGACGATCATCTTTCACGTTTCGGACGTGTTATGGACTCAATGCTTTCCGAGCATATGTGTGAAGGCTGGCTGGAAGGCTATCTCTTAACCGGTCGTCATGGTTTCTTCAATACTTATGAAGCATTCTCACGTATCATCGATTCCATGGGCGCACAGCACGCTAAATGGCTGAAGGTCTGCAACCAGCTGCCCTGGAGAGAAGAGATTGCATCACTGAACCTGCTGATGTGCTCTACCGTATGGCAACAGGACCACAACGGCTTTACACATCAGGATCCCGGTTTCATGGATCACATTGCAAATAAGAAAGCAGACGTTGTCCGCATCTACCTTCCTGTAGATACCAACACCCTGCTCTCCACCATGGATCACTGCCTGCGCAGCCGTAACTACGTGAATGTAGTCATAGCTTCCAAGCATCCCCGTCCCCAGTGGCTGTCCATGCCTGAAGCAGTAAAGCACTGCACACAGGGTATCAGCATCTGGGATTGGGCTTCCAACGATCAGGGACAGGAACCGGATATAGTATTTGCCTGTGCAGGTGAAACACCTACACTTGAAGCTCTTGCTGCAGTATCAATCCTTCGCGAAGAGCTGCCGGATATCAAGATCCGTTTCATCAATGTTATAGACCTCTTTAAGCTGGTTCCTCAGAATGAGCATCCTCACGGACTGTCGGATGCCGAATATGATATGCTCTTTACCGCAAATAAACCTGTGATCTTCAACTTCCACGGTTATGCAACACTGATACACGAGATGACCTATCGGCGTCACAACAACCGTCTGATGCATGTACGCGGTTATAAAGAAGAAGGTACGATCACTACAGCCTTCGATGTACGTGTACAGAACGATATCGACCGTTTCCACCTGGTACAGGATGCTCTCAAGTTCCTGCCTCAGCTCGGAAACCGCGGAGCTTATCTCTTCCAGAAGATGAGCGACAAGCTGGTTGAGCACAAACAGTACATCAGTGACTACGGCGTAGATCTTCCCGAAGTAGTAAACTGGAAGTGGAAAGACATTCACTAAAGTATAAAAATAGCACGGGGACTGAAAAGTCCCCGTGTTTTTTATTCCTCAAGTATTATTCCTTCGCGATATGCTTCCAGCAATTTGTTCAGCTGACTTATGCTTTCTTTCAGTTCTTTACCCACATCCGTGTCTGCCACCATTATCCTGCGGGGCGCTATCTCTACCGGTATCCTGTCGCATACTATATCAGTTTCAGTCCTGATGGCTGCTTCCTTACTCTCAAAAGGCTGATGGCTGATAAGGAACATACCGTGGGAATTAGCTACCAGCGTATAACCTGCTATGCCTGTTTTTTCCTGATATGCTTTTGAGAACCCTCCGTCAATGACAAGCAGCTTGCCTCCGCATTTGATCGGAGTCTCACCTTTGGTTACTTCTACCGGAACGTGTCCGTTAATTATATGACCAAGCTTCTGATCTATCCCGAATTCCTCCATTATGGAATTGACCACATCTTCGTTATCATAGAGCTTGTAATAAGAATTTTTAACTTCCTTATGTGTTGCCTTGTCATCTACGAAATAACGTTCAAAAGTTGCCATCTTATCTTTTCCGAATACCGGTGACTTAGGACCTGCCCAGATATAATACAGTATATCCCTTCCGAATTGCTTTTCCTTCGGATCCTTTGAGTAATATCCTTTTCTGGCATATAATTCCAGCGCATCATAAAGGGCTTTTCCCTTGTATTCTTCACCGGCAATATTCAGCGACATGAACCTGCCCTCTTCATCCATCGGTACGCAACCGTGATACAGAAGATTTGAATTGTGTATCTTATACATTGCTCCCTTGTTATAAAGGAACTTAACATGCTTCTGAAGTTTATCGCTGTGCCTGAACGCTGCTACCAGTCTTTCCATTACAAGCTTTTCATCATCGGTAAGTTCATAAGGATTTCTCGGATCTACGGTAGGGAAATCCACATCCTTCATTACATATTCCTTACCGCCGATGTTTACCGTCCTGTTTTCATAATCTATCTTATCCAGCAACAGCCTGTCATCCATTCCCCATTCCGGATGACGCATTATAGTCCTGCCTTCGAGTTTAAACTGCAAGATAGAGATTGCTTTGTGCATCCTTATATCAAGTTCCAGATCCCTGGTGTTGTAATCATCATCATACTTGATCGCAAAGGCGCTGCAATCGGTCTTATCATAAGTCTGCAGAGCAAAGGTAGCCAGTGGCACAAGATTGATCCCGTAGCCTTCTTCAAGGGTATCAAGATTTCCGTATCTTGCGGAATTCCTTATAACAGTTGCTATACAGGTCTCATCTCCTGCTGCCGCGCCCATCCATATCACATCATGATTACCCCACTGTATATCCAGTGAATGATAATGCATCAGCGTATCCATAATAATGTGGGGACCTTTCCCCCTGTCGAAGATATCACCGACTATATGCAGATGATCCACCACCATTCTCTGTATAAGCTCACACAGTTCTCTGATGAATTGGGGCGCACTGCCTATACTTATGATAGTATGTATTATCTCATTATAATATGCCTCTTTGTCTTCCAGTTCTTCTTTTTCGGTGATAAGCTCTTCGATAACATAGGCAAAATCTTTAGGGAGCGCTTTTCTGACTTTTGATCTCGTATACTTTGAAGACACCCAGGTCAGCATATGCACGAGACGGTGAAGAGTGATCTTGTACCAGTCTTCTAGAAATTCTTCCTCTTCCTCAACTATCGATAATTTTTCTTTGGGATAGTATATAAGAGTTGCAAGACTTCGCTTGTCTTTTTCACTCATGGTATTGCCGAACTGTTCGTCTATTTTTCTTCTCACCGATCCGGAACCGTTCTTCATGACATGATTAAACTGTTCCCACTCACCGTGGATATCTGTCAGAAAATGCTCGGTACCTTTCGGAAGGTTCAGGATAGCCTGAAGATTTATTATCTCTGTAGAAGCTGCTGCAACATTAGGAAACTGTTTTGCCAGACTCTTAAGATATTTTAATTCTATGCTTTCCATTTTATCGCCCATTACTTTTCCCCTTTTATCTCATATTATATCAGCAGGTTTGCAACCGGCGGTTTCTATCAGATCTTTAGCTTTAAGTTCTATCTGAAAACCGACTTTTCCGGCGCTTACAAATATCTTATCAAGACTGCCTGCACTCTCATGTATAAATGTAGGAAAGGCTTTCTTCATTCCTATCGGTGAACAGCCTCCGTGTACATAGCCTGTTAACGGCAGCAATTCCTTTTGTTTGATCATGCTCACGGCTTTTTCTCCTGCTGCCTTTGCTGCTTTCTTAAGATCCAGTTCTTCCGCAACAGGTACCACAAACACATAATAAGCTCCGCTCTTTCCCTGGGTGACCAGCGTCTTAAAAACATTCACAGGATCTTCTCCGAGTATGCCTGCGATCTCCACGCCGGTCATAGTAGCATCAGGTTCATATGAATGACTCTCGTAGGGGATCTTCTTTCCGTCAAGGACTCTCATGACATTGGTTTTATCTTCTTTTTTCATTTCTGCTCCTT
This sequence comes from Lachnospiraceae bacterium, assembly GCA_016281335.1. Classification (GTDB taxonomy): domain Bacteria; phylum Bacillota; class Clostridia; order Lachnospirales; family Lachnospiraceae; genus NK4A136. The sequence continues at coordinate 19,079 of JAEEIK010000016.1, forward strand.
TTTAGCTCAGATGTCAGTATTATACTACTATTTAAGCAGCGCTAACAAGCTATAGTCTCAAAAAATCTTGTTTTTATCCCCTTCCCGATATATACTAAATAAAGATTGATAAGGAGGTCTTTCATGGCCAGAAAAAGAGCGATCAGCATTTTATATCCCGACCCCAACAATATTACTGGGAGCGTAACGAGTGATACTTCTTTTCATGATATAGGTCTTGACTATATCCTGGAAAAAGTCAGCATGCGCCAGAATGAACGTTTTCTCATTGCTTCGGTGATGAAGAATATGACAGCGGATCCCGAGGTGACCCGTTTCCGCACCGGTATCTTTGAAGATATCCTCGCAAATCCCGAAATGTGCGATCGCATGATAAAACTTCTGGATCAGATACATTTTCTGAATGAATACGGCAGCTTCCGACGTGAGCATGATATAAAGACAGGGCTTTGGGAACTGTTGCACAGACTCAGTGAATTAAATGATTACATCAATTGCGTTGATGCTGTCCGGGACTGTCTTAATGAATATAAGCTTAAATCTGAAGGCTTCGCAAAACTCAGGGAATACCTTGACCGTATTTACGATGAATCCCTTTTTAATGAACTGAAGAAAGATGTGGCTTCACTTAAAGCTACCACCGATACCATGAAAAGCATTACTCTTGGCATCAACTTAAACCAGAGCTTTGAAGTGGACAGCATAGGCATAGTGTCCGTAAATAACAAACAGTTTAAGAGTTCCGGCATACTTAATAATTTTGCGGATGCCCTGCTCACAAAGGACGGTATTAATGATGGCTGTGACTGGAACGGTCAGCTGCGCTACCATCCGGCTACGCTTATGAGCGTTCCGGAGCAGGATGGCGGAAAAGACTTAACACACAATATTGATAAAGAGATAAGCCAGCTTCTCTCCGATATCACGAAACGTCTGGAAAAGCTCCTGAGCAGATATGTGACGATCAGCATCACTGACATTACCGATCTGATCCCCGAGTTTATGTATTATGTGCGCTGGGCCGCATTTATCAAGGATCTCAAAGCAAAGGGATTCAGTTTCTGCACAGCTTCCATTATCGAAGAAGGACGTACGCGCATGGAAGCAAACGGACTGTACAATCTCAAACTGGCTGCTGCCGGCGAACTTGAATCCAAGGATATAGTCACCAACGATCTTGATTTCACCGATGAGCATACTGTTTATCTATTAACCGGAGCAAACCGCGGCGGCAAGACCACCATCACTCAGGCTGTAGGCCTGCTTTATGCGCTTGCCCAGGGCGGTATATCGGTTCCTGCGGATCAGTTTGCATTCCAGCCTGCAGACTGCATATACACACACTATCCGGCAGATGAAGATAAGACTCTTGATCTCGGAAGACTCGGTGAAGAATGTCGCCGTTTTAAAGAGATATTTACGAAATGTACGGATAAAAGCCTGCTGCTGCTTAACGAGACTTTTTCCACCACTTCCTTTGAGGAAGGTTATTATATCGCTGCAGATACGGTCAAAGCCTTGCTGTGCAAAGAGATAAGAACTGTCTTCAACACACATATGCATAAGCTTGCTGTCGAGATCGACAAGCTTAATTCACAGGATACGCCCTGCAAAGCAGCATCGCTTGTGGCTGTATCGGATGAAAGAGAGCGCACCTTTAAAGTTAAAGTTGCGCCCCCTCCCGGATCTTCTTATGCTGCTGATATCGCTCTTAAATACGGTGTTACCTTTGAACAGTTAATGGAGTGAGTCTGTCACTACCATATCTGTCTTCCTTTTTCATCGGGAATTCCGCTCTTGCGGAAGAAATAGGAATTTACCTGGTCACACCATTCCCTGGCATTGATAAGCTGACGTTCGAAACGTTCACGGACGTTTTCGAATACCTCATCATCTATCTTTCCTTTAAGCTGATCCCATTTGGCAGCAAGCTGCTGTGCTTCTTCATATCCTTCAAAATGCGAATCATAGATATGCTGTATCACTGTTTTTCCGCTATGCAGCTTATGTGTATAAGGCAGATGATGGAAGAAGAGTACCAGTTCATCAGGACATTTTTCGGGAGAATTATATATACCTGCATTCGGTTCATTGTACTGCAGAGCATATCCTGTGCCCTTATCGGTCCTGTCAACACCTATTCCCAGGTGATCGGCTCTGTGATATGTTCCCCATCTGTCATATTCGTATCCGTCAACGCTGCAGCCGTAATGAGTAGCAGGCTGTACCATCCATCCTATCCCAAGAGGGCTTGTATATCTCTCATAGATCTCTCTTGATGGAAGGAGGATGCCGAGTATCTCCTTTACAACTGTCTCATCCTGCGAGATGGTCATCCTCACAAACTCTTCTGCTATCTGTTCCGAGGAAAGCCCGGTATCAAATGCAAGTCTTCCGAAACCGTAAAGATTTGCTCCTGCCAGATAATTGCCGGTCCAGTTAAAATCATTTCCGGTATTGGTAACAGCAGCCATTCCGGAGTATCTGCTGTTAAAAGTATCTCCGCTTATGATATCAGCTACGCTGTCTTTATCCTCACTGCAATAGGTCTTAAACCCAAGTATCTCCTTAAACTCCGGTATCAGATAACAGACATCTATCTGGTGTCCCGTATATTCCTGCGCGATCTGCACCTCCAGCATCTGATTGGTTTTCTTAAGACCGCCTAAAAGCGGTGAGACCGGTTCCCTTATCTGGAAATCCATGGGACCGTTCTTAATCTGAAGTATCACATTATCATGATAATCACCATCCATGGGCATGAAATTGTCATATCCTGCCCTTGCCCTGTCAGTCTTCCTGTCACGCCAGTCCTGCCTGCAGTTATAAACAAAGCATCTCCAGATAATGATGCCGCCATATTCCTTTACGATATTGGCCAGCATATTCGCGCCGTCTGCCTGTGTCCTTCCGTAAGTAAAAGGTCCCGGACGGCCTTCGGAATCGGCTTTTACCAGGAAGCCTGCAAGTGTGGGTATCTTCTTAAACACTTCTGCCATCTTATCCTTCCACCATGAGATGACATTTTCATCAAGAGGATCGGCGCTGTCCAAACCTCCGATCTCTATAGTTGAAGCATAATTCAGGCTTAAGAACAATCTTATGCCATAGCCTGCAAATATCTCTCCGAGCTGAGAGAGTTTATCAAAGTATCTGTCCGTTATCATATAAGAAGCAGCCTGTTTAACATTTACGTTATTGATGACTACTGCATTAATACCGACAGATGCGATCAGTCTTGCATAATCTCTTGTACGCTCGTCGATAACGATCTCATTATTTACATAGAAGAAGGACTCTCCCGAATAACCTCTCTCTATACTTCCGTCCATATTGTCCCAGTGGTTCAGCATCCTCAGTGGATTGGACGGTCTTACTGTCTTTCCGTCTGCATAGGTTTTCGTTATATCCTTTTCGCAGGCAACGGTGCGCAGAATATCAAATACTGCATACAATATAGCTGAACTGCTCTTCGCCGCGATATTTATCCCATCTTCGATCAATGATATACTATACTCTTCACTGTCCAGAATACTTTTTCCGTCTGTTACCGGTTTCGACGTTACTTTTGAACCGAAAACTATTTCAGGCTCTATGTCCAGCATTCCCTTAAGCCCTGCCTTCAGCTCATTTACCGCGTTCTCCGCAGTCTTATCGGAAGCCTCTGTTTCAGGCAAACAGATCTTTCGGAGATTTCTGCAATCTCTGTTGCTCTTTCTTTCTTTGTAAGCGGTCCACAGCTCTGCGTAGTTTTTCATCACTTTCTCCCTTCATTTTCTTTTCTTCTGTTCAATAACCAGGTAAAAGCCTTAGCCGTTCTTATGTCCGCATCCTTGAAATGATTTCCCTGATTCCACTCAAGTGTACAGTCAATACCCTGTTCTTTATAATGCTCATATGCCTCTCTGACTCTGTTTCCGACAGTTGCCATAACAGGATTCTTCGTTTTCTCTTCTTTATCACCGAGACTTAAATAGACAGCTTCCGAATGAAATGTATTCTCCTTCATATGATCATCAAAACCCGGAAACCACAGAGACGGTGATGCTGCTGCTATTCCCTTGAACAGATCTGTCTGATATCCTGCCCATATTGCAAAAAGTCCTGCAAGAGAGTATCCTCCAAGGTAGTACGATCTGTTCCTATCATCACATAATTCTTTTATCTTTTCAAGTGTATCTGCAGCGCCGTTACCGAAACCCTCATTACCAAACACAGGCGGCGCATTCCACGGTGACAATTCGCTGTTCCATTTTTTTATCTTTACCGGAATAAATCTGAAATCCATAGCGGTATGCTCAGCAATATATCTGAGCTCATTTTCTATCCCGTCCTGATCACGCTCATCAAAGGGCTGGATCAGTATGATATCAGCTTCATTATTTTCCATATCAGCCCTCTATCTCCTTTTCCATATACCCGCAGGTAAAGGGGAAGAAATCATATTTTACTGTTCCTGTATGCACAAATCCGTATTTCTTGTACCAGTTCTTCAGAATCTCATTTTCTTCTACAATACCGATTTTTATTTTTGTTCTTCCTGTTTGCTTTACTTTGGCAAAACAGTCTTCCAGAAGTTTTCTTCCGATATTACAATGACGATATTCCGGCAGTACTGCCAGATTATTTAATTCCGCTTCTGCTTCATTAAGGAGTGCTAAGGAATAGTAGCCGACAATCCTGTTTCCTTTCATATATACAAACATCGGCCGCTTTTCCCTGCATAACTGATACCGGAGTCTGCCTTCATCCGTAGCAAAGGCTGTAAATCTCGGAGCATTTTCTACCGTAAAACCAAAATCATCCGCCACAGTCTGAAAAGACTCCCGGATCAGCCGTACACATTCGGGTATCTCTTCCATTGACATATGCCTTATAGTTTCATATCCGGCATCAGCCTGATCTGATATATCGATCCAGTAACGCTGCTGCGGTATTCCGTCTACTACCGGTTCATCTTCCAGCACTCCGCCATTATTGATTATACTCTTTGCAGATCCTGTATTGTCTTTATCACAGACCATTAAAACCTTATAGATCCCCAGTTCTTTACATTTTTCCAAAGCCAGAGCGATCATCTTAGTGGCAATACCTTTTCTGCGCATTGATGGTCTGACGCCGTCTCCTATATGACCGCCATCCAACAGCAATGATTCATTCAGGTAATGTCTGATATTTACGGCTCCTACCACCATATCATTATCTTCATCCAGACAGAAAAAAGTTGAGTCCGTTACAAACTCATCCGACAGAAAGTTTTTATTCTCCAGATTCTCACAGTAGTATTCAAAATCATGATAATCCAGCCTTCTGACAGCATAGGGAATTATCTTTTCTCCTCTTGCGTTCCATTCATCCAGCATATCAGTAATCTGCTTCTGATACTCAGCTGAAGCCCTGATCAATCTTAAATTCATTCTGCTCATCCTTTCCTATGCTTTCTTCGCAAGATATAAAATATATGTGTCCTTAAACACTACACGGTCTCCGGCCTCCTGTACCGCGCTTTTCAGTTTATTGAAGAACTCGTTTCGGATAGGATCAGGAATTACGATGTGGTCACAGTGTGTTCCGGAAAAGCTGACATATTCCTCCGCAGTGAACACCCGCTGCCCTTTGAACTCAAAACGCTCAGCCTCCGAATATCCGTACTCAGGCGCTGCGGTATATTTGAATTTCCCATGTGTATACGGTATATCCGGTTTATAATACTTATCATAAAGAGCCTGTATCTTCTCATACAAAGCCTCGTTATCCGACTTATATTCCGATGAAGTCAGCATCATTGCAAGGATTCCGCCGGGGTTCAGAAGTTCAAAGGTCTTGGCAAATGCGATATCCTGTGGTATCCACTGGATCGTGGCTGCCGAATAGATCATATCAAATTTCATATCGCCGAAATCATGAGTGATGAAGTCATCATTCACAATATTAAAATTGGGAAGCATGCCGTATTTCTCTATCATTTTACGGTACAGATGCTCACCGAGTTCGATAGCATGGTATTCGCATCCTGTACGGAGCACGGGCTCCGTTGCCTGCCCGGTTCCCGGACCGATCTCCAACACTCTCTTTCCGGGTCCTATTCCGGCCCGGTCATTTAAAAAATCAAAGAGTTCTTCACTGTACCGCGGACGAAATTTATCAAACTCATCCGGTATTGTGTCAAATACTCTGCGAAACTCATCCTGTTCCAGCTCGTGAATATCGTCTTCCGTAATCAGGTGTAATTCTCTGTTCTCTACGCGGTAGATGTTTCCTATAATGTCAAACTTTCCGCCTTTGATAAAGAAAGCACTCATATCCTCCATGGCATAAACTACACGGTTTTCAGACATTTTTAATGTCTGTTCGTATCGCCAGGTATCCTCCGGATCATGATGACAGCTCACAGTAATGTTTGTAAGTCCCAACCCGGGGAACGGTTCCATGGATTCAAAGAAATCTATCGTATTCCTTGCCATATTCATTGAACCGGCGCTGACTCCGAAGATCGCTGCGTGACAGTCAAGCAATGCCTCGTAACAGTCCTTCTCTCTGATAAGCTCAAGCTGTTCCTCACAGACTCCGCCTCCCATAAGGAAGATACAGTCAGCGTTTTCCACAAGTAACTTTGCCTCGGAGGCTTCAGTGCGCTTATCGATCACGCAATGCTTTTCAAATGCCAGTCCCTGCTCGGCAAACATTTCATGCATCCCATCGCAATCGTCATCATTTTGCGCATATTCAAGCGGACATGCGCTGATAAAAACGATGCTTTTACGCACAGTCAGTTCTTTGCGAAGCCGTTCTGTGATCTCTTCCGAAAAATGATGATCAGGAAACCCGCTGAATACAGCCAAAAAATCTTTTCTCATTTCTTTATAGCCTTTCTGTGTTCTGCAGCCTTATTTCAAATATACCACATATATCTGACAAGGGTTAGCCTCATCCCAGTATAAAGGAAACACTTCTAATTCCTTAAATCCGCAATTGATGTAAAAATGATTTGTCCTGTCATAGTCCTCGTACATTCCCATTTTTACGGTCTTAACCTGCATAAATTCATAGCCTTCAGCTCTGGCCTCTTCTTTAGCCTTTTCCACAAGCTGATGACCGATCCCATTTCTGTGGTATTCCTTAAGCACACCCATAACAGCAATTTCAACAGTAGCATTTCCTGTTTCTTTCAGGCACAGAAATCCCTTTACTTTACCGTCATCCTTCGCCGCAAGAAATGTCCAATCCACGCAATCTCTGATATAGCCTTCCCGGCTCTCTTCGACCTCAAACCATTCTTTCAATGATTCTAGCACTGTTCTTGCTATAAGCTGTTTTTCTTCTGCTTCCTTTACCTTAACTATCATCATTCTACCCCCGGGTAAGAACCATCCCCTCTTTCGAATCAACAAAACCGAGTTTTTTATACAAATGACGTCCCGCCTCTGTTGCATCAAGGCTGATCTCCGTGACACCGCGTGCCCATGCTTCATCTATCAGCATCGACACCATTTTCTTTGCTATGCCCTGTCTTTGCCATTCTTTCATCGTATATACATTCATAAGATGAGCACGTTTTCCCGTTGGGTGCGAAAATGTCGGCATCATGTATATGTAGCATATTGTTGCACAACCTATAACACGTTCACCATCCATTGCAAGTACAGTGGTATGATCTCCGTTTTTAAAATACTCTCTGCTGTTTTCAATGATCTCATCACTGTATTCATAAGCAGGATCAAGATCATTTACCACCCTAAGCACTTCAAGACGACTGCTCATTAATAGTTCTATATCATCAGATGTAGCAATCCTAATATCCATAGCAACAGTACTCTCCCTTATCTCTTTCCTCGATTATGATCAAGATCACCATTTACGGCAAATTGATAAGCCGCTAACCTCATATCTATTATACCTCTTAAAGACTATCATTACCTTTGAAACTGTTTACCGAAGTTTTTCAGATAGTATTCGTACTCTTCTTTCCGCGCATAAATAAATGCATACTGAGCATTCATTTTTTCTTTGCGTAACATTGACAAAACATCTTTTCGGTGCAATACATGAAACTTTCGGTCTTCGAACAAAATGATAAGCGGCGTATCTTTGAAATTTACTTCATCGAGATCTTTCGCATCTTCATTATCATCATCTATCAGGCGCAGCGGTATCCTCACAAGTTCAGACAAAAAGTACCTGTCACTGTCCGGCACTTCCAATCCTTTGGATTCAAGACAGATACGTACCCATTCTTCTCCCAGTCCGGCATTTGAATACTGTCCTGCGGAATAAACAGAGGGTGAATACTCAGGAAGCATCACTTTCTTTCCGTACACGATCTTTTTTATGGTCTCCGGAGAAAGAAAAAACTCTTCTGCAATTTCCATTATAGATCTCCCTGTCGAATACCGGTTCAGGATCGCAGTGTTTCTCTTATTCAGTTTTTCACGATATCCGGATGCTTCTCCCCAACCTTCCCGCTTACTGCGTTTGGGAATGTAAATCGCCTTTCCTTCCGCGTATTTCTGCACTTCCGCAAGAAGACTTGCGGGGAGAATATCCTTGGCATTTTCATATTGCATTTTAATCCGCCAGTTTGTTCATTCGGTCTTCAAGTTCATTTATTGACCTGGTAATGGATTCACAGGATACCAGATCATCAATGGAAGCATGCCACATCAGCGTATGGATACCCTTAAAATATGCCATGCATAAGAAACGTTCCCTGAAGTTCTTTATCTCTATGTTTTTCTTCTTTGCATATTCATAAAGTTTCTCAGGGACTAGCAGATACGGCTTGTTAAGATCCAGTATCGCAAAATCCATCAGGAAATCCATGATCCCGGCGCGTCCCCAATCAGCGCAGTATGTTTTTCCGGCATCATCTACCAGCATGTTACAAAAGAAAGTATTGTTGTTTGCCAGGAATCTCTGACCCTCACAGAAATCCGCATACTGCATTACTTTTGCATAGATCCTGTCAAAATAATCCTTCTTCAGAAAAGTGGTTCCAAACATCTTGGTCCAGTTATGCCAATAGCCTTCCTGTTTCTCATCGAAAGTCTCTTCTACAAACTCTTTAAATGATTTAAAAGGAGCTTCGTTGTTTTCATCGAATTCTCCGTATCCGGCTATACCGTTGATATCCGTGGCAGCTATCTCAAAGATCATCTCAAAAAAGTTTTCGTAATTCTTTTCAAACTCTTCTACAGACAATTCATCGGCATTTCTGCCCTTGGGGCTAAGATTGATCCTGTCCCCCGTCAGGTTTCTTATAAAAATATCTCTGTTCATGTTTTTATCCTCATCTTTAATGTGTACGTTTTATGGTTACTACAGGCGCCTTACATAAAGAATCATAACAGAAGACGATACTATATCAAATAGACAGAATATTTATAATCAAAGAATACCTAATATGTTCAAAAACGAACCACTAACCCCGTCCCCGTGGGTCACAATGCCGCAAGTTGTTCCACTCCGGACTCCGTCTGATCCACACCGGGATCTTTGTTTGTCATCACAACGGATATCTCCCCCGTCGAGTGATTCATTTTGATCATACTCTGTCCGTTTTCTCCCCAGCCCTGCATTACAAGGGTATCATCGCCCCGCAGGAACAGACCAAGGCCAACCCATGAAAAACTCTCTGCCGGTCTGATCATTTCCAGTGCTGCTTCCTTCTTTAATAATGAACTCCTGCCATTTATCGCCATGATAAACTCTTTTGCTATAACCATCAGTTCACCCGGTGTGCTCCATAAACCTGAAGCAGCAAGATCCGGAATCTGAGGATATTTTCCCGGAATCAAAGCGCCTTCGTTATCATATCCTGCGACCATATTTTGATTCTTTTCCCGAAGTTCAAGATTCCGAATCGTCGCAAAGAAAGTCTTCTTAAGGCCCAACGGTTCAAAGATATATTTCGCTACAACTTCTTCAAAACTGCAATGTGTGATATCTTCAATCATCAATTGAAGTACACAATAACCCGCATCACTATATTCAAACGCTGTTCCCGCCGGTTTTACCGCCATTGTCCGCCGTTTGTTATATGCAGTCCTTCCTTCCAGAATGTCCAGTAACCCAATCTCATGATCATTACGCCTTAGTCCGTAAAATGAATCTTCCCCATCGATGATCCCGGATGTATGACTGAGGATCGATCTTATCGTTGCATCGCTTTCTTTTTCTTCCGATGTAAGCAGCTTCCACTGATCAAGATAACGGTTGACAGGTTCGTCAATATTCAGCAGTTCCTGTTGCTGAAGCCTCATCACAGTTATTGCAGTAATAAACTTAGATATCGAGCAGGCCGGAAAAACCGTATTTCCATCCACAGGAATACCGTTTTCCTTATCGGCATCCCCGTTGTATTTCAAGATCTCTCTTCCGGCTGCATCCCTGTATGCACAGCTTACTCCCGGAAAACGTTCGTAGATCTGTCTTTCAGGACTTTCAGAGTCGAGCTTCATATACTCCTTAAGCGCTATATATTCACGCTGATAAGAACCTCTTTTTTCTTCACTTATATCAGCATATGATTCATGTTTAGAGAACAGCTCGATAGCATCCTGCAACAAGATCCATTCCGGCTGTACTCCGCGACGTTTTTCCGCATCGGTAAGTTTCATCTGTCCTTTTCCGCTCACTTCACAAACAAAGAAATACCCCGAATATCGATATTCTTCGTAATACTCATTCATAAAAAGGAACGGTCTGAGTGGGCGTACAATGAACCCCGTCTCTTCCTCGACCTCACGGATCACACAATCTTCAGAAGTCTCACCTTCTTCCAGTCCGCCTCCCGGAAGCAGCCACCAGCCTGAGTTTAATTCGTGCGTAAGAAGGATCTTTCCGTTCTTCACTACTACTGCCCGACAGCCTTCACGTGTTTTTGTATAGTTTTCAAACCGGTTTGCGCCAAGTATTTCTACAGTCTTCATGTTATTATCCTCTCACATGCCTGACACGTCCGAACTGTCTGTCACCCAGCATTACTCTCTTCACCATAAGCAAATCCATAAGACCATCCATCAGTTTTCTTCCAATATACGAAGTGCTTCTTTATAGTCCTGTCCTATGATTTCCTGCACTTTTTCAAATTCATATTTCTCATGTAATCTTGTCTGGACCTTCAGGAATTCCTTCTTTCCATACTTCCTTATATACAGAGACTGCGCTTTCGCGGCATTTGCCCCGTCATTTGACGATACATAGAATCCCTTTTCACAGTTTTCAATATTATCGCATTCGTAGCATCCGTCTATATTTTTCTCGTTGCAGCACTTTACATTGGGACATATCCTGTCTTCTGAATATACGGCAAAGGAACAGGTATTATACTCTGTTCTGCAGCCTCCGCACCACTCTCCAAGGAAACAATGATTACAGGATAAACCGCATATAGCGACAGGGTCCAAGCCCTTTCTTGCAAGCTTACAAAGCCTGTTTTTTATCCGCTGCATTGCTTCAATATGCATGATCCAATGGCGTGAAAAAGGCATCTGAATAAGTCCTTTTATATCCTTGCCGCACCAGTAGTCAATCAGCCAGAATGCGTTTTCATCCTCACTGACGCACTTGCTTTCTATCAGTTTCTGTTTTGTATCCTCATTGAATTTTCTTTTTAAATCTCTGTATTGTAATTGTAAAAGGATCTTATCACTTGAATCTTTTACAGCCTTTGCATATCGATATAATTCCTGCACTTTCAATTTTTTTGAAAACTCAGCTATATCTTCGCCTTCAAGTTCATTCCCGGTTGTGATGATCGGTGACCCGGTCTTCTTAAGAAACTTTTCACGAAACAGTATCTGCTCATCCTCTGCGATCATCTCATGAGCCACGATATCTTCTATTCTGAAAATATGCCAGATGGAATACGCAAGAGTTTTGCTGTGATATCCCTTTGCTCCTGCGAACGGCAGCTGATAAAAAGCCTTATCGGGATATCCTTCAACTATCCAGCTTATCTGTTGAAACAATTCTTCTCTGAATTCTATCAGTTTCCGGATAGCTTCACCAAAAGTAGCTTCTTTTGACAACAATTTTTGTATTTCCTTATTTTTCTCCGACCAATTCTTATCCATATCTGTTTCCCTCCTCCTGATCCCTAGGTTTCCCTCGCCATATACGCGTATAGCGTTACCCACTTGTTTTCTTCGCCCACGTTACCGGCCTTGAATGCAGGTACGCTTTTGGATGCTGTCAGGACGTATCTGCTGTTTTCCAGCCTGTGCTTATCCAGCACTTTGCATCCGGCCTGCATAGCCTTCGATTTCGGCTTGCATCCCAGTATGCGCAGGGCGTAAACAATCTGCTGCGCTCCAATCTTGATGGGATCGGGCGGATAGAACGTCCCTAACATCACGTCCACCATAGGCGTTTGCATATCGTCTGTCCGGTAGAAAATGTTTCGCTTGGTAAAATAATGTATCAAGGCGTCTGCGCATTCAGGCTTGTATCCCTGAAGTGATAGTTCCGCAACCAGTAAAAGATACTCCACTGTCAGCCTTGCGCAGCTCTTATGGGACTTTCTGGGATCATTTATCTTTTTGTTGGTACTGATGCACCCAAAGCCCCCGTCGTCTTTGATAAGCCTAAGAACAGAATCAATCTCATTCTTAACGATATCTTCCGTATAATATCCCAGCTTGACAAGATTCCTGAGCAGAAGCGGCTCACCGCACAGCATTTTAAAGCCTGTACTTTCGATCAAAGCGAAGACCTCGCTGTCAATATCCTTTCCGATATCCTCTCTGGTCAGTCCCCACTCGGCAAAAGCCATGATCGCATCATACTTGTCCCATTGCTTGTCTTTCTTTAATTTCTTAAGCCCCCTCTCATATACCTTGCTGCCAAGCAGTTCCTTTTTGCAATTGACAACACTTTCATCGTCTTCCGACAGTTTTTTGTATTCCTTCAAGGTTCTGAGTCTTACTTCCGGATTATTATCTTCCAGAAGCCAATCCAAAACAGTTTGATCCATTCTACTGCCCTCCTTGCTTACTTCTTCTTCACAGGAATCCAGATTGCAGCGTGATAATCCGAAGCACTCGGGTCTCCGTCTCCATACCACTCTATGTTCACGCTCCCGGGAAACTCAAAGTCAGGGTTACCCGGCAGCCACTCTTTCCAGATTTTAGTATTTACATCCTGTAGTGCTTTAGGGCAAGATCCATAACAATCGAAGATTGCCCAGTCAAAATCCGGAAGCTCGTAAACAGTCATACCTTCAGGAATTTCGCCACCCTTATAAATGCCTGCAACTATATAGCTGAACTTGCCGTCACCTACATCATCAACACAAACACCGTACTCACCGATGTTGTTATCTACGATTGCTTTTTCAATAGCATTTGTCGGTGCATTTCCCTTCCAGACGTTATTTGCATACTTTTCTCTGATCTCATCCCAGAACTTGGGAATCTCTACATAAGAAGTTTCTCCATCAAATACTCTTGCAAACCCAATCACCTTAAAGCCGGTCATAGTTTTTATTTTGTAATCCATCTTATTACCTCCGCGAATAGAAATTTCAACTTTCAGAGGAAGAAATGGTTTTATCGGCGCTCCTTCCCGCACCTGTGAAGGACTCACACCATGAAAACGTGAAAAAGCTTTAGTAAAACTTTCAGGTGTTTCATAGCAGTAACGGAACGCAATATCGATTATTTTTTCATCAGTTTTCTGAAGGTCCAGTGCCGCCTTGTACAGTCTTCTGTTTCTGATATACTCACTCAGTCCGTACCCGGTCATCAATGAAAACCCCTTCTGAAAAAAGAATGATGACATAAAGACCTGTTCGGCAACATCCTGCGCACTGATGTTATCTTCCAGATGTTCTTCCATGTAATCAATCGCTCTCCGAATGCTGGTAAGCCACTCCATTTGCCACACTCCTTCCCTTTGATGATTTTATTCTACACGGAGCAGGAAAGGTTATCCTGTCAATTTATGTTCCGTTTTGTCCGGATAGCTGTTCCACAGAGGATCATATTTGCTCATTTCTTCGTCAGTCCTTCCTGTTGATTATCCTCAATTATCTCAATCAAAGCAATATCTCATAGTACATATAATCGCCTGTATAGGCACTTTCCGTTTCATTTGGCTTTCTGTCATACAAAGAAAACCCAACCGATTCATAGTTCTTAGGTGCAGCCAGATTGCTGTTCGTACATACAATGTTCGATCAATACGATGGTCTCGACAGTAGTTTCGTTGATTAACCACTTTTCCTCTCATTTCTCGAAATTATCATACACTTCCTCGCGAATCTTCCTCATTCTCGACCACACATTATCACCGTAATTACTGAGAATAACGGTGATCATTCCATTATTAGGATTGTATTCAGAGATTGCACTCACTCCATCATCGCAGCCCTGCATATACACGTA
>JAEEIK010000088.1 GCA_016281335.1 Lachnospiraceae bacterium
GATCGCGGCTGCCTCACTTCCTGCTGCTTCATAGTGGAAGCTGACCATATCTGCCCCGAGGCGCGCAAATTCTTCGGCATATCGTCCGGGATCCACGATCATCAGATGAACGTCCAGGAACATGTCCGTGATCCTGCGCACGCTTTCAAGCACCGGCATTCCGAAAGATATCGAAGGCACGAAGCTTCCGTCCATCACGTCGAAATGAAGCCATGCAGCGCCTCCCTCTTCCACGCTCTTTATCTGTTCTTTAAGTATGCCGAAATCAGCTGCCAGAATGGATGGAGCCAAGATGTATTCCATATTCCTAATATCTCCTGCTTTCTTTCTGCTTTAAATAGATCTGCTTATAATTTTCATAACGTCTTGCCGGTATGGCGCCGCTCTCTGCAGCCTCCCGCACCGCGCAGCCGGGTTCATGTGTATGGGAACAGGGATTAAACCTGCATTTTCCTTCATAGGGATAAAATTCGGGATAATAGGCCTTCAGGAATTCTTCGTCCATATCCTCCAGCTCAAGGGCGGTAAAGCCCGGCGTATCCAGAAGATAAGTATCGTCTCCGAGACCGAAGAGTTCCGCATGCCTTGTGGTATGCTTTCCTCTCTTCATCTTCCTGCTGATCTCTCCGGTGCCTGCATTGGCTCCCGGACAGAGAACATTCAGTATCGTAGACTTTCCTACCCCCGATGGACCTGCTATGAGGCTTATCTTTCCCGTAAGCTGTTCCTTCAGTTCCTCCATCCCTGCATTTCCCTTTGCAGAGATCACATTCACCGAATTCACGGCATCCCGGTAGTCTTTCTTTATCTCTTCCAGCTCTGCCTCGTCCGCCAGATCCGCTTTGTTAAAGACCAGTATAGTCTCTATGTCAAGCTTCTTCATCGTGATCAGAAAACGGTCCAGAAGCACATGGTTCGGTTCCGGTTCGTGCAGTGCAAACACTACGACTGCCTGATCCACATTGGATACTTCGGGACGCCTCAGGGAACATTTTCTCGGATACAGCTTAATGATGCTGCCTTCCATGTCCTTATCATGGGTGACTTCCATATCCACTATATCGCCGATCAGGAGTTTGGTATTGTCCTTTCTGAATATCCCCCTGCCTCTGCATTCGTATATCCCGTCGGCCCCGGTATCAACATAATAGAAACCGCCCAGCCCCTTGACTATCCTGCCGTGCAATACACTCATTGTTTCTCGAAATCAATATGGACTTTGGGAGTATACATGGTAACCCAGCCTCCTTCGGCTATGATATTACCGGCATCGTCCCTCACCTCATCCTGCCATATGGGATAGGATAATGAGAGTTCTCCTCCCGTTATCTGATGTATCCCCGTTACGTTGATGACCACGGGGAAATTGGATGTCTTATTCGTATATATCTGTGTGCCGTCTGCGGCTTCCAGCAGTATCTCGGCATCACCACCGCCCGAATTGTATCCGGGAGGTGTATCGATGGTATAATAAACGCTGTAAAATGCAGGCTCAGGCCCCTTGCTCAGCTTGTAGGTAATCTCTGTACCGCTGTTCACCGTACGTCCCTCAGGCACGTTCTGCTCGGCAACTATGCCTTCCTCATATTCATCACTGAATACGGCATCGCCTTCCACTGCAATGAGTCCTTTTTCAACCAACAGTGCCACGGCTTCATCAGCTTCGAGACCGATCAGCTTCGGCATGGGTACAGATACTCCGGCTTTGCCGGCGCTTATGACTATGCTTACCTCTCCGCCCCTTGATATCCTGCTCTCACTGTCGGGATCCTGTCTGATGACCATGTCTTTTTCGACTTCATCGGAATTCTCCGTACTTACATTAACTATGAAGCCTTCGGCTTCCAGTATGGATACTGCCTCTGCCCTGCTCTTTCCGGTCACGTCGGGCACGCTGGTCCCGTCACCGCCGGTGGAATAGTATATGGTCACCGCCTCCAGCGCAGTCACCATCTCCCCTGCAGCTATTGAAGTACGTATGACCTTGCCGTTCTCCACTTCTATCGAAGCCTCGGGTACAAGACTCACCATCAGACCTAAGTCTTCCAGCTTCTCCTGCGCTTCCCTGCTGGTCATGTTAGTGACATCGGGCATTTCCACCACGCCTTTTTCCTGAGTCTCTCCCAGGGGATTGTCACGCTTGTCAAAGATGCCCATGGCGCTGGCTACTATATAAAGGAATATCAGTCCGACAACTATGGCCGCAATAACTATAAGCGCAGTCGTCAGTACTTCCATCTTGGAATCGTACTCATCCTCATAGCTCTCCGTGGTCCTTCTTCTCTGCTTTGTCTGAACCTGGCTGCTTGAGTTTTTCGAGTTCTTGGAGGGACTCTTTTTTCCGTTCTTGCCGTTCTTTGAACCCTGCTGGTTCTTCTTTGAACTGCCGTTTCCGGATTTGCTTCCCTCATCCCTCTTCTTTCTCTGAGGCACCATTTCTTCTATGATATATCCGCCTGCAGGCATTTCCTCGGGAGGATAATTCTCCTCGGGATAGTCTTCCGGATACTCTTCGGGGTAATCTTCGGGATACTCTTCACCGTAATTCTCATCGGCATAATACTGCCCGTCGTATGCCTCTCCGTCCCTGCCTTCCGGATCATAATCGTTATATATTTCCGAAGTATTTGTTCCCTTATACTTTTTGAGCTTACCCTTCTCCCTGTCGTCACCGTTCGTGAAGTGGGCGTCGAAATCGTCTCTGGCCCTTGCCTGCTGTTTGATCTTCTTCAGATCCTGAGGCTCTATCTCTTTGGTCGCTCCCGAACTGTCAGTGCCCTCTATCTTTACAAAGTTCTCGTTGGGGCTTATCAATGAACGCTTTAAGTCTTCGATGAGTTCCGGTGCGGACTGGTATCTGCGGTCGGGACTCTTCTGCGTACACTTCATTACTATCTGTTCAACGGACACCGGTATCTCCGGCACGAAATTTCTCGGTGTCGGCATCGGTTCCTGTATGTGCTTGATGGCTACGGCCACCGTAGTCTCCCCGTTAAAAGGCACTCTTCCGGTGAGCATCTCAAACAGAGTAATACCCAGGGAATAGATGTCGCTCTTCTCATCGGAGAAGCCGCCGCGCACCTGTTCCGGAGAAGTATAGTGAACACTTCCCATCACATTTGATGTAATGGTATTACTGGTGGCAGCCTTGGCTATACCGAAGTCCGTCACCTTAACCTTTCCTTCTTTACTGATGATGATATTCTGGGGTTTGATATCCCTGTGGATGATATGATTATTGTGGGCTGCTTCGATACCCATTGCTACCTGGATAGCAATGCTCACAGCCTCTTTTACGGAAAGCCTTGCTTTCTTCTCTATATATTTCTTAAGCGTGATACCCTCTACGAGCTCCATCACTATATAATGGAAACCGCTCTCCTCACCGACATCATAGACATTGACGATGTTGGGGTGCATAAGGCCGGCTGCTGCCTGGGCTTCCACACGGAATTTGGATACAAAATCCTTATTCTCTGAAAACTCCTGCTTCAGTACCTTTATAGCTACAAATCGATTCAGTTTATGATCTTTTGCGCGGTACACATCACTCATTCCGCCGGTGCCGATCTTTTCAAGCACCTCGTACCGTTCTGCGATCATCATTCCGATCTTTACCATCTTAACTCCCCTATCTCTCCACGACCTGTACCAGTACTACACCGATGTTATCGCGGCCACCATTCATATTTGCCGCGTTCACCAGTCTTCTGGCTGTCTCTTCGACGTTTTCTCCGCTCATGATTATTCCTTCTATCTCTTTATCATCCAGCATATTGCTGAGACCGTCGGTACACATGAGTACCATATCGCCTTCCTCGATGCCGTCCACTTCAAAAAAGTCAACGTCCACTTCATCGGTAGCGCCTATGGCTCTCGTGATGATGTTCTTATCCGGATGCAGCCTGGCATCTTTCCTGTCCAGCTCACCCATACGTATCATCTCTTCAACCAGCGAATGATCCGTGGTTATCTGCTTTAACTTTCCTTCTTTGAAAAGATAGAGCCGGCTGTCACCCACATTGGCAACCGTCAGTTCTTCCTCATCAAAAGACGCCGCCACAAGCGTCGTCCCCATTCCCTGAAAGTTCTCGTCACTTGCTGCCTTCTCTCTTATCCTGGTATTCGCCTGCCGTATGGCTTTCGAAAGTATACGTATGGTTCCCTTTTCTTTGGAAAGGCTTACCTTTTCAACCACCGTATCCACCGCGCATTTGGAGGCGTACTCCCCGGCTTTGTGGCCTCCCATGCCGTCTGCCACAATGAACAGGTTCGGCAGCTGGCCTAAAGGCATCTGTGATGTGAACACATAATCCTGATTAAGTTTTCTTGTTCTTCCGATATCTGTAACGGAATAGGCTGAAAGTTTCATGCGGTATATTATAAACTCTTTCTTCTTAATTGTCCACAGGCACCGTCTATATCTCTTCCCAGCTCTCTGCGCACTGTTGCCGTCACGTTTTTATCCTGTAATTTCTTAAGGAAAGCCTTTACTGCTGCCTCTTCAGGCTGTCTGAGTCCCCGCTCGGTCACGGGATTGACCGGTATCAGGTTCACATGCGCCCTTCTTTTGCCTGCAAGACCTGCCAGAAGGTCCGCATCGGCATCACTGTCATTCTCGCCCTTTATCAGAGCATATTCAAAGCTTATCCTGCGGCCTGTCTTCTCAAAGTATATATCCACGGCCTCCATCAGCTGCGCTATGGAATATGAGTTTGCCACAGGCATGATCTTCTTCCTTTTTTCATCGCCGGCCGCATGCAGTGACAGCGCCAGGGTCACCGGGAGCTTCTCCTCCGCCAGCTTAAGTATCCCGGGTACCAGCCCGCAGGTAGACAGCGTTATATTTCTCGGGCTGATATTCATGCCTCTCTCGTCACTTATCATATGTAAAAAGGCGACAGCCTCGTCATAGTTATCCAGAGGCTCGCCTATGCCCATCATTACTATATTGGAGATGCGTTTTCCTTCCAGTCTCGTTATCGCATAGATTTCGGAGAGCATCTCGGCTCTGCTTAAGTTTCTGACCAGTCCCCCAAGGGTTGAAGCGCAGAAAGCACAGCCCATCCTGCAGCCCACCTGTGTTGATATGCATACACTGACTCCGTGGTGGTATTCCATTTTTACTGCTTCTATAAGCTGCCCGTCCCTCAGGGCAAAGAGATATTTCTTTGTTCCGTCCAGCTTTGATGTCTGTATCTGTTCGGCCCTTGGAAGTGTGGCATCAAATTTTTCCGACAGTTTCTGCCTCAGAGCTAGGCTTAAGTCGCTCATCTCTTCAAACCCGTCGGCACATTTAACA
>JAEEIK010000017.1 GCA_016281335.1 Lachnospiraceae bacterium
ATCTTTTAAGAGTAACAGGAATGATATCCGGTATGGATACCGAGAGCATTATTAATGCATATGCTACACCGGCCAAGACCAGGCTGGAAAAGGCTAAGAAGAGTAAGACCTTAAATACCTGGACACAGGATGCATGGAAGGGAATCAACTCTAAGATATACGGCTTCTATTCCAAGACCCTTTCCACCAACAGACTGTCTTCCGCATACAAGAAGACCAAGACCACAACCTCCAACAGTGCCCTGTCGGTGGTTGCAGGTAGCAATACTCCGAATGGTGTACAGACCGCACAGATACTGAATACTGCAAAGGCAGCATACCTGACCGGCAGTGAGGTGAAGGCAGGTTCCGAACTTAAAGGCAGTGACAGCCTTGTAAGCGCTCTGGGTATAGAGAACGGAGCAGAGATAAAGCTCAGTACCGGCGGCAAAGATACAAATATTGTCATCGCAGAGAATATGTCCGAAGAGGACAGGGCTGCAGCTGAGGCTGAAGGCAAGAAAGTCGTTACCTCCATGGACGAGCTGGTGAGTGTTCTCAAAAACGCCGGTGTCAATGCCAACTTTGATACAGCTAACCAGAGACTCTTTGTCAGTGCCAAGTCTACAGGTGAGAAGAGTGATTTCTCGCTTACCGCTGATTTCACCGGCGAAGGTGCCAATAAGTCCATGAATGCACTGGTTAAGCTCGGAGTAGCAAGCGAAGGCGCGATCAAGGATTATATAAAGGATCAGGGCAATACTCTGACCGCAGCTCAGGTGAAGACCAATTTCGGCATCACCGATGTGGCTACCAAGACCGATGGCGAGGATGCAAGGCTTAAGGTGAACGGTGCGGAGTTTAAGTCTTCCACCAATACTTTCAGTATCAACGGAAGTACTTTCACTATTAACCATATGCCGAGTGATCCGAGTGAGGTGATATCAATCAACACCGATACGGATTATGACGGTGTATACAAAGTTATCAAGGATATGCTCAAGGAGTATAACGATCTCGTTAAAGAGATGAGCAAGCTTTACAATGCCCCTTCATCAAAAGGATATAGCCCGCTTACCGATGAGCAGAAAGAGGAGATGACTGACAAGGAGATCGAAGAGTGGGAGACCAAGATCAAAGATTCATTGCTCCGCAAGGATGAAACCCTCTCCGATGTAATGCTGGCTATTACCGGCGAGATGTCAAAGGGTATACAGGTAGGCGATCAGACCTTATACCTGTCAAACTTCGGTATAGGCTCACAGGGGTATTTCGAGGCGGCGGAGAATGAGAGATATAATTTGCATATTGACGGCGATGCTGATGATGAGGTGGGCGCAGGCAAGGAAGATAAGCTGAAAGCCATGATCAGCAAGGATCCCGAGGCAGTTACCGAGTTCTTCCAGAAGCTTTCATCCAACCTTTACGATACACTGTATAAGAAGATGAGCGGCAATTCCAGCATGAGCAGTATCTATAAGGTATATAATGACAAGAAGATGACAGAAGAAGGAAAAGACTGGGACAAGAAGATCAAGGAACTTGAGCAGAAAGTTACCGATGTAGAGGATAAGTGGTACAGGAAGTTCGGTAAGATGGAGAGCAAGCTGGCTAAGCTTCAGAAGAATCAGACCGCAGTAGGCGGATTCTTCGGCGGCTGATGAGCAGCAACTAAGCATATCTCAGAATGTGACCGGCGGATGGATGTTCAGAAGATGAAAAGCTGGACACTTGTCCGCCGGATATTATGAAGATGGGAGAACGGATCAATGCAGAACAATCCATATGATCAGTATCTGAAAAACAAGATCATGACAGCTACTCCTGCGGAGCTTACCCTGATGCTGTATGAAGGAGCCATCAAGTTCGGAAATATAGCGATCAAGGGGATAGAGGAAGGCGATGTTCAGAAAGCGCATATCAACATAGTCAAAGTTGAGAAGATCATCGAGGAATTCCGTCGTACCCTGGATTTCAAATATGATGTGGCAAAGCATTTTGAAAATGTATATAGCTATCTGGCCCAGAGACTCGTGGAAGCCAATATGAAGAAGGATAAGGCTATAATGGAGGAAGTGGTCGAACATCTGCGCTCCATGAGGGACAACTGGAAGGAAGTAATGAAGGTGGCCAAGAGCCAGCAGGCAAACTAAGGGGAAACATATGGAAGAATATCTTCGCAGCCTGATAAGCGGGATGGAAGAAAAAAAGGAATGCCTGGAAGCCCTGATAGAGAAGACCGGACTGCAGGCCGAAACAGTTAAGGCCGAGAGCGTTGACTGGGATGTTTTTGACAGACTGGTTGATGAAAAGGATGAGCTCATAGACAGACTGGATGCTCTGGATGAAGGTTTTCAGCAGGTCTTTGACAGGATAAAGCCTGAGCTGGAAGGAAAAAAAGACAGCTATAAAGAATACGTAAAGAAACTCCAGGCGCTCATACGTGAAGTGACCGAGCTGGGTACTAAGCTGATGAGTGAGGAACAGAAAAACCGAGGTCTGATAACGGACCGCTTTGCTGCAGAGAAAAAGAAGATCAGTACCAATAAGACCTCTTCAAAAGCTGCGGCGAGTTACTACACCAATATGAACCAGATCAATCTTATCGATCCGCAGCTGATGGATAAGAAGAAATAAAGACCGTACCAAAAAGTACGGTCCTTTTTGATAAGGAAAAAAGGAATGGATCAGGAAACAGAAAAGCTCATTATTGATATCATAGAGAAAACCCTGCAACTGGTAGAGGCCGACAGAAGTGATGAGGCATATACCCTGTTAAGCACGGTGGTATACGATCATCCTGAAGTAGCGGATGCTCGTTTTCAAGCAGAGCTTCAGCTTATCATGAAGAATATGGAATATAAGAGAGCTCTGAAAGAGTTTGCTTTCCTGCGTAGCATGACATTGGTATATAAATACTGTGAGCTGAATTATAAGGATGCCGGAAACTTTGGAGTGGAGGAATATGATGCAGGCACGGAGCTTCCGGATAAAGAAGTGATCTGGTGGTGCTGGCTGCAGGGAGTGGAGAATGCACCGACAGTAGTTAAAGCCTGTCTGGAATCTCTGAAAAAACTGGATCGAAAGACAGTGATCCTGGACGACGGGAATATCAGCGAATATGTCACGCTGCCTGAGCATATTGAAGAAAAGTATAAAAGCGGCGTCATAAGCAGGACCCATTATACCGATCTGGTACGCCTTGAGCTGCTGACGAAAAGAGGCGGGGCCTGGATCGATGCCACAACATTCATCTCCGGCACAGGGCTGATCAGGCCTGTATTGGATACGGAAGATCTGTTCCTGTATCGTTCGGGAAATGTGAGCGAGTATATAATATTTGACAGCTGGTTCATACAGGCTAAACGAAAAAGCAACATACTCGAAGCAACTAAAAGGATGCTCTACGCATACTGGGAGAAGGAAACGGAGCTTAAGAATTATTTCCTGGTCCATCTGCTGATGACGCTGGCCTGTCGTATGTATCCGGAGGAATATCAGAAGATCAGACTGTTCAGCAACGAACCAGCCCATGTATTGCAGCATGACATGTTCCTGACTTTCAATGAAAAGAGGTGGGAACAGATCCTTAAGATGAGCGATGTGCATAAGCTTACATATAAGTATGAAGACAGGGATATAAGCGGGACTTTTCTTGAATATGTGATGAAGCAGGTATGATATGAAGATACTTATTATGGACTGGCCGGCCTTCGGTGGTAAAACGGTAAAAAAAGTATTTCGTGATCTCGGACATGAAGTCTTCTTATTTGATTTTCCGCAAAGTTCTGCTAATACAGATGCTAATGAGGAACTCGGAGTAAAGATAGCTACGGAAATACTTCGTGTTAATGCTGATATGGTCTTTTCTTTCAATTATTTCCCGGTAGTTGCAACGGCTGTTCATGCCTGTCGGAAAAAATATATCAGCTGGGTATATGACAATCCGGCAGTTTATCTGTATTCCATGACGGTTTTCTTCAAAGAAAACTATATCTTTCATTTTGATTCATATGAAGTGGAGAGGATGCGGAAAGATGGCGTTGAGCATGTATATTATCTGCCGCTTGCTGCCAATACGGAAGCTTACGATGAAATGATCCCGGATGAAGAAATGACCCGGAAATACGGAGCCGATGTAGTGATGATAGGCTCATTGTATAAGGATAAATTTGCTTATTTCAATAAATACACGGATTTTGATGAACATACAAAGGGATATCTCGATGCCCTTATCACTGCGCAGGAGATGATAGCGGGGGTTAATTTCCTTGAAGAAGCCTTAACCCTGGAGATCATGAAGAAAATACTTGAGAAAGTTCCGCTTGCGGATAATACGGGAACAGGCTATGATACTGCGGCGTGGAATTTCGCCAATTACTATCTGGCGATGGCGGTTACCGCACGAGAGAGAGAAGATATGCTGAAGTCGATGGCGGAAAGATACAGTGTTGCATTGTATTCAACGGATAGAGACTTTGTACTGCCGGGACTTAAGAACAGAGGAACACTGGATTATTATAAAGAAGCGCCTTTTGCAATAAAGTGTGCAAAGATCAATCTTAATGTTTCACTGAAGAGTATCAGGACGGGTATCTCATTAAGAGTAATGGATATAATGGCCTGCGGAGGCTTCGTGTTGTCAAATTATCAGGAAGATCTATGTAGGGAATTTGTTCCGGGAGATGATTTCGTATATTATGAAAGCATTGAGGATGCGGTGGAAAAGGCAGGATACTACCTGAAACATGAGGATGAAAGACTTGAGATAGCAGGGAACGGGTATAGGAAAGTGAAGGAACTACATCGGTTTGAAGACAAGTGCGTGCAGATGATCGATATGATCATTTAGGGGATTGCAGGCGTATCCAGGATAGAACGGCAAATAAAAGAAAGAGGCAAATTCATTGGAAAAAGAAAAAGTATCGGTGATAATTCCTTGCTATAATGTTGAGGAATACATAGAACGCTGTGTGGAAAGCATTGTCGTACAGGACTACGGCTTTGATAATATAGAACTCATCCTGGTTGACGACTGTTCAACAGATGGAACCGCCGGCCGTCTTGAAGCGATAGAGCGGAAGTATCCGGATAGTGTTTTGCTTATAAAAACAGAAGAGAACAGGGGGCCGGGATCATCCAGAAATACGGGTATGCTGTATGCTTCCGGTGCATATATTGCTTTTGTGGATGGAGATGATATAGTCGCTCCATCAATGATTAGTGAACTGATGGATATGTCACTCAGATATGATTGTGATGTTGCAGAATGTTCCTATGGAATATTTGATGATCCGGTGCAGACTGAGTACCGGCAGACCGGTGAGGAGCGATTCTTTCTGCTGGATAATGAAAATATAAGAAAGAGCTTTATAGTCAATTCACTGAAATCTGCAGTCTGGGGGAGACTGTATAAGAGGAGTTTTCTGGAAGATAAAAGGCTGTTCTTTCCTGAAGGCGTGTATAATCTTGAAGATGTTTTCTTTTCGGGACTTGCAATGCTCTATGTCAGAAGGTATTGTAAAAGTGATAAGAAACTGTACTGGTATTATATGAATCCTATGGGATTGGATCATTCTCAGTATAACAGTACCAGAAGAAGAAATGAGGTGGCGGTCATCGATTTACTCCTTGATGAGATAAACTGCAGAGGGGACGAGACAGGCGCGGGGGACGTTTCTGAAGAACTGGAGTTTTACTGCCTGCTGAAAGGACTACTGGATCCTCTCGGAAAGGTGATGCGCGCATATAGCGATCAGGATGCGATGCTTACGGAAATGCTTTATTATGCAAAGCATATGGTAAGCTTGTTTCCTGCGGCATATGATAATAAATATCTTAAGAGTATTGATGACGAACAGGCACGGCTGGCTTTGAAGCTTCTTGGCTTTGCAGGGAAAGGAAGTGGTATGACATGAGGGAATTGTCTTTGATAATGCTTTGTGACGGCAGGTCACGATCGGTATACAGTTATGCGGAATACATAAATGCCGTATTTTCCGAGGTTGATCATGAGATCATCATCATCAATGCAGCTGAGGATGAACAGATCAGCGAAGAGCTGATGCGTATAGAACGGGAAGCTCCCGATAAAGTGGCTCTGATCAATTGCCCGCCGGAACTGAATGATGATGAAGCCTTGGAGATAGGACTTGAGTATGCACAGGGAGTGAGCTTTATCCTGATCCATGCCGGAGATGAGCTTGTTCCTGAGCTTTTTGATTCACTGCTTTATGATGAAGCATTGATAAATGAAAACAGATTCCGCTTCCTGCATACCAAGTTTTGCTATATTCTTCAGTCTGCTGGCAAGGAAGGTTTTGAATATCTTAAAAAGAATGACAGGGAATGCCTTGAGGATAGGGATTCCGATGCCGGAAATATAGATCTTCATTACTTTTACCAGGATATTTATGTGGCAGGCAGGATCTTCAGAGCCGGTATAAAGCATATATATGATATAGGAAGCAGGATAGACGGTTTTATCTCTCATCTGCTGAGTATGGGGATAAAGGTAACTATGGTAGATATAAGGCCTCTGGGATATGTGGTCGAGGGACTGGATTTCGTTCAGGGGAATGCAACGGAGCTTGCCGGTATACCCGATGACTCGGTCAGCTGTCTGTCAAGCCTGCATGCATTGGAACACTTCGGGCTCGGAAGATACGGTGACCCCGTGGATTATGACGGTTGGAAGAAGGCACTGTATCAGTATAAAAGAGTGTTGAAAAAAGACGGCTATCTGTATCTGAGTGTTCCGGTGGGGAATACGGAACGGGTAGAGTTTAATGCGCACAGGATCTTCGATCCGTTGACGATCATAAGGGAAGTGGGGACAGGTCTTAATATAGAGGAATTTACTTTCTTCAGAAACGGCAAGCGTACAACTTATGATCTGTCAAGAGCATCAGAGACGGAAGAAGTATTGGAATATACGAGAGATAATATGATGGGACCTTACGATTGCGGTATATTTATCTTCAGAAAGGTATGATGATATGAATTACGTGGAAATAAAAGGCGGGCTGGGAAACCAGATCTTTCAATATGTTTTTTCAAAGTATCTGCAGGAGAAAACAGGCAGATGCAGTGTTCTGTACACGGATTTCTTCTATTATATGACTGATCTGCCGGGGGTGACATCCAGAAAATTCGATCTTGATAAATTTGATACCAGGTATGTCAGTGTAAGCGGAGGAGTCAGGTGTAACGGGATCGTACGAGAAGAGGACGGAGATGCAGAGCCTGTAAAGACGGACGGAAGTTATTTCTACAGCGGGTACTGGCAGGATAAAAAGTTTTTTGAAGCAGTAAAAGACAGGGTATTAAGCGAACTGATCCTGAAAGATGAGTATATTAATGGGGATATGAAGATACAAGCCCGGAAGATGAGGGAGAGTGAGTCGGTTTCTCTGCATATACGTGGGACGGATTATCTGAAAGGACAGAACAGGGAGATATTTGCAGAGCAGACTGCTGAGTATTATTCCGGAGCTCTTGATATCATCAGGGAAAAGAAAGGCGGAAATGTGAGGGTGTTTGTATTTACCGATGACGTTGAACACGCAGAGAAGATACTGTCAGACCTGGGAGATCTTAGTTATGAGATCATGCCCATTGCCGAACCTTACCAGGACCTCTGGCTTATGGCACAGGCCCAAAACCATATAATCGCAAACTCCTCATACAGCTACTGGGGAGCCAGACTCGGTGATGATAAAGGAATTGTAGTCGCGCCACGGAAATGGTTCCTTAAGATGTCAGATCCGGATCTGTATCCGGACAGTTGGATAACGCTGTAAAGATAGGTGCTAAAGTCGGACAGCTATCAGCAGTATTTCTTAAGCAGAAGGCGAAGAGTTTCGGCGACGACCGGAGGGGTAAATAATTCTTCATAGCAGACCCGCCCTCTGTCAGCAATAGGCTGTAATGATCCGACATCCGAGATGATGAGCAGGAGCCTTTTGAACAGTTCATCTTTGTTTGTAAAAATAAAGCCGTTAACACAGTCTTTGAGATAAGCAGAAATACCCGCATCGGAAGAAACAAGGACCAGCCTTCGGCACATCATGGCTTCTGCGACAGTTGAGTTGAGGCTGTCCACTCGTGACGGTGCAACGATACAATCTGCCTTTTCATATTCTTTAAGCATTTCTTCCGCATCAAGCTCATCCAGCATATGTACATTTGGCAGAGCAGCTGCCAGTTTTTTTATGTCTTCGTAGTACTTGCTGCAGGCGGGGAGTCTGTATCCGCAGAGTATAAACTCGGAACGTTCAATATATTCCGGAGGAAGTGATGAGACTGCATCCAGCAGTATATCCTGGCCTTTTATGGGAGTATATGCAGCGGGCATAAAGAACCTGACCCTGTCTGTCAGAGGCAGGGGACTTAAGGCCTTCTTATCGGGAATCGGCGGGGAAAGAAGGTCTGACTCTGCGCCGAAGCTTTCGTGTATACCTTCACTTACTTTGGGGCTGACACATAAAATATGGAAATTATCGCCAAGCAGAAGCGGATTGGGGATCTGCTGTGTACGCTCGAGCTGTTCTCTGGTCTCGTGGATCCACCAGAAGACGGGAACCTCCTTATTGATAAAACAGAAGGCGTAGGGCTGTACACTTGAACTGTTGAGCAAGACCAGATCATAGCCGGAGAAATGATCTCTCAGGGTACGGGAAGTCGCGGCATTGTTACGTATGAAAACATGATAACCTTCTCCGGTGTACTTCTTCCTGAAAGCTCCGTCTGCAGGAGAAACTATGACGGGACCATATCCGGATTCCGTAAAAAGGCGCAAGAGATTAAAAAGTGCAGTCTGGGCGCCGTTAAGATCCAGATCGGGAACGAATACGAGAAGGGATCTCTCATGAGTAAGGCCGGTCTTATCCGGAGCAAAATACATATCGGAGTTTTCTTTTAATACCGTATACACAGAGACCTCCTCAGATACCGGTTTATATTTATGAAGTAACAGTATAGGCTGTTCTTGCTTATTCTACAGCTATAACATCTTTAGCGCAAGTTATGAAAAAGTATTTTTTGTGAATTTTGCAAAAAGACTTGCATTTATGGCAGAGGAGTGTTATTATAATTTTACAAATTTTAAGAAAAAAATTAAAATTTGGTATTAAGTATCGACGATCATCGCCGATATATTTAATACAAGCGGTTGATACCGCGAAACCAATAATAGCGGCAAGGATGTCGCATCAACATTTTC
>JAEEIK010000089.1 GCA_016281335.1 Lachnospiraceae bacterium
CAAAGGAGGCGCTTGCGTAATGGAGGTTGATGTTTTAAAGAAGGTACCTGTCCGTGAGCAGGAGCCGCAGATAAGAGCTAAGAATTTTGATGAAGTATGTCTCGGTTATAATCAGGAAGAAGCAATGGCTGAAGCTACACGCTGCATCAACTGCAAGAATGCGCAGTGCGTAAAGGGCTGTCCCGTAGCCATCAATATTCCTGCATTCATAGCTCAGGTCAAGGACGGCAATATTGAAGAAGCATATAAGGTGATCAGCGAATCATCGGCGCTTCCCGCAGTATGCGGTCGTGTATGCCCCCAGGAGAGCCAGTGCGAAGGCAAGTGTATCCGCGGTATCAAGGGAGAGCCTATCTCCATCGGCAAGCTGGAGCGTTTTGTTGCAGACTGGGCGAGAGAGAACGGTATCAAACCAGAACCTGCAAAAGAGAAGAAGGGTAAAAAGGTGGCAGTCATAGGTTCCGGTCCTGCGGGACTTACCTGCGCGGGAGATCTTGCCAAGGCAGGCGTGGATGTGACCATATATGAAGCGCTGCATAAGGCAGGCGGAGTGCTTGTTTACGGTATTCCCGAGTTCCGTCTTCCCAAGGAAAGAGTCGTTGAGAAAGAGATCGAGAACGTAAAGAGCCTCGGTGTCAAGATCAATACCGACGTAATAATCGGCAAGTCGATAACCATAGATGAACTCTTTGAAGAAGAAGGCTATGATGCGGTATTTATCGGATCGGGCGCCGGACTTCCCAAGTTCATGGGCATACCCGGAGAGAATGCCAACGGTGTATTCTCTGCAAACGAGTATCTGACCAGGAGTAATCTGATGAAGGCCTTTGATCCTTCTTCAACCACTCCGATCATGAAGAGTAAGAAAGTCGCCGTAGTCGGCGGCGGCAACGTTGCAATGGATGCTGCCCGTACTGCTCTGCGCCTCGGCGCTGAAGTGCATGTGGTATACAGAAGAAGTGAGGCTGAGCTTCCTGCCCGTGTTGAAGAAGTTCATCATGCAAAGGAAGAAGGCATCATCTTTGATCTGCTCACCAATCCCGTTGAGATCCTTGAGGATGAAAAGGGCTGGGTATCCGGTATCAAGTGTATACGCATGGAACTCGGAGAGCCTGATGAGAGCGGAAGACGTTCACCTGTTGAAATTCCCGGTTCGGAATTCACGATAGATGTTGATACTGTGATCATGTCTCTGGGTACATCGCCCAACCCGCTGATCTCTTCTACCACCAAGGGACTGGAGATCAACAAGCGCCGCTGCATAGTTGCAGAGGAAGAGACCGGCAAGACAACAAAAGATAAGGTATATGCAGGTGGAGATGCGGTAACAGGAGCAGCTACCGTTATATTGGCAATGGGCGCAGGAAAGACTGCGGCAAAGGCGATATTAGAGCAACTGGGCTGAAGACTGTATGAAGAGTCATAGAAGATATGACAGGATAATAGGGATCATCTGCATGATCTGTATGATCGTGAGCGGCATTATCATGCCGTTCACGTCTTTTTTTACCCTGAAAGCAAGCGCTGAAGAATCAAAGACCGTCCGTGTGGGCTGGCATGAAGAACCCCATTACATAAAGGATGCAAACGGCAGAAAGTCGGGCTATTCCTATGATTATCAGATGAAGGTGTCGGCATACACCGGCTGGGAATACGAGTATGTTGAGGGCACCTGGACCGATCTGTTTGAGCAGCTTAAAAAAGGTGAGATCGATATCTTAAGTGATGTGTCCTATACGGAGGAACGGGCGAAGGAGATGCTTTTCACCTCTCTGCCCATGGGTACCGAAGCTTATTATATCTTTACTTCTCCCTATGAAAAACAGATCACCTCCGATGATCTTTCCAGTCTTGAGGGCAAAAGGATAGGTGTAACGGAAGGCAGTTTTCAGCATGAAATACTAGTGGAATGGATGGAAAACCACGGGATAGAGGCTTCGGTCATCGAGGTTAACTGTGACGAAGAAGAGGGTCTCTTAAGGATCGGCGCGGATTATGATGCTTTTGTATCCATGGATTCCTATGGCTCACCGGAGACGGCCATTCCGCTTTGCAAAGTAGGCTCTTCGGATTTCTATTTTGCCGTTAACAAAAACCGCCCGGACCTTTTATCCGAACTGGACGGAGCGCTTAATAACATACAGAACGAAGATAAATATTTTGAACAGAAACTTCATGATAAGTATTTAAAGAGCACAGAAACCGATAAGTATCTGGGCAATGTGGAAAGAGCCTGGCTAGATAAGCACGGAGCCATACGCGTGGGCTATCAGGATAATTATCTGGCCTTCTGCGCTAAGGATAAGAAAAACGGAGAGCTGACGGGAGCGCTTAAGGATTATCTGGATTACGCTTCTTCTGCTTTTATGAATCATCCCCTGGATTTTGAGACCAAAGCGTATCCGACTGCTGCGGAAGCGATAGAAGCCCTGAAGAAGGGGGAGATAGACTGTATGTTTCCGGCCAATCTTACCTGCTATGATGCGGAGATGCTGGGGCTTGTAATGACTCCGGCACTGATGCGCACCGAGATGGATGCTGTGGTGCGTGAATCAGTACAGAAGGAATTCTTACAGAAACAGACGGTAACAGTTGCAGTCAACAAAGGAAATACGAATTACGACCTCTTTCTTGAGGAGAATTATCCGGGCTGGGACAGGGCATATTATGACGATACACCCACAGGCCTGGAAGCAGTAGCCGCAGGCGAAGCGGATTGTGTGATAATCAGTAATTACCGCTACGGCAATATATCAAAACAATGTGAAAAACTGCACCTTTCCACGGTATACACCGGAGTGGACATGGATTACAGCTTTGCGGTTAAGACCGGTGATTCCGAACTGTATTCCATACTTTCGAGTATCACCAGGGTGGTGCCTGATGCAGTCGTTCATACGGCCCTCACCTATTATTCGACGGAAGATGTAAAGGTCAGTTTCGCGGATCTGATAAAGGACAATCTTTTTATCATAATGAGCGTCATTGCAGCGATCCTGTTAATAATCCTGCTTCTGCTCTTAAGGAGTATCCGGGCGGAGAAGAAGATCTATGAAGAGGAACGTCTGGTAAAGGATCTGAACAAACGTGTTTTTGTGGATGACCTAACATCCGTAAGGAACAAGGGCGCATATAGCGATTATGTGCAGAAGATGCAGGAACGTCTGGATAATAACGAGAAGCCGGAATTCGCCATCGGCATGTTCGACTGTAATGACTTAAAGAAAGTCAATGACCGTTTCGGCCATGATAAAGGCGATATATATCTGAAGAACGCCAGCAGGCTGATCTGCAGGATATTTGATCACAGCCCGGTATTCAGGATAGGCGGGGATGAGTTTGCCGTATTTCTTATGAACAGTGATTATGATAACAGGGAGGAGCTGTTCAAAACCTTTGAGTCAAGACGAAGAGAGATATGTGAAGATGCCGGGAATGAGTGGGATGAAATTCATATCGCTTACGGCTATGCAGATTACGATCCCGAAAAAGACAGTGCGGTAAATGACACGGCTCGTCGGGCGGACAAAGAAATGTACGAGAACAAACGTAAGATGAAGGAGCGGAGCTGATGGATAAGCTCAGTTACAAAGCGGGAACCCTCCTTCATAAAGCAGGTGATCCCGTAGAAAAGCTTGAATATATTACTTTCGGTAAAGTGAGCACGGTCTCGCCTGCTTTTACAATTGAGCTGAAAAAATGTTCGATCATAGGTCTCTTTGAACATCCGGCAGAAGCTTACCGTTTTGATTATATAGTTTCGGAAGACTGTGAGCTGGAAGTATTTCCTTATGAGCGGACTTCGGATATGGATCGTATAGTCCGCGAACACCGTCATGATTCCGATGCGCTGGTTGAGGCGGCGGCTGCAAATACCTTATCGATGCTCGGAAGATACGGCAACTTAAGAAAACGCTGCGACAATTTCTGCAAAGCCGTAAAGCAGGATTATGACCGTTACAGAGACTTCTGTAATGAACATTTTCTGGAGATCCAGTCATATCCGCTTGCGGAAGAGAGTGAGCCCTTTACTCCCGATAAAGAACTGCCTGACTGGCTCGGCGATTATTATGATCAGCTGGGCATTATGCCAAAGGATGCAAGAAAAGATTTTTTCAGCCTGCATACATCTCTTACTACTGCAATGCTGCTGGAGGCGGCCTCCCATCTTACGCTGGTGCAGAGACTGTATGAGCAGCTGGGAGACTATATAGAAGAATTCATGGAAACATACAGGAGTTCGGCGGATCTGGTCGATCTCTATATCAATCTCTTTAACCATGACAAAAAAACGGGGATGCTGTCGGGAGAGCTTTCGGCGGAACTTGATGAAGCGGTGAACACGCATATAAAGACGCTGGCACGTACGTCGCTTCTTGATCCGGAACTTCTGGATGAACGTCTTAAGACCTGGAGAAAGGTCTGTGATAACGTGACTTCACAAAGCGCTGCCGATGAGATAATGCTGGCCGCATCGGTCACGGAGGAAGATCCGCTTAAGCAGGTGGAGCATTCACTGGACAGGATACTTGCTTTTACCAGCCTTGATGAAGGTGAGGAGGAGCGCTTCCGTTCCCTTGTTGAAGAGTATAAAAAACTGAACGACAAGAATTCATCCGATGAAGAGGTCAGGCAGCTTCGCAAGGATATCACGAAGTATTTCTTTGATCTGTATGATAACGCTGTTGTCACGGCCTTTGAAGCCAAAAAGAAACCGCCTGTTCCGATACGGCTATTTCTGTATTTCGGCTTTATGGATGAAGAACTGCTGGGAAGAGAGAATACTCTTAAGCTGCTCAAACTCCTGGATACCATGGAGAATATGTGCAAAGGTACCAGGGTGTATACCATATATGACTGGTTGCATGCCGTATACAGCGGAAAGAGGGAGCCCTCACGGAATGAATTTGACCAGGATTATCCTACCTGGCTTCGCAGCAGAAAACAGGGCGGTTTTATAAACGAGGAACAGGAACAGAGATATCTGGAATCTCCGAGAGAAAGACTTCGTTTTGAGCTGGATAACTTCTTCAGGCTCGGAATGAAGATCGCGTCGGGAAGACCTTCGATCTTCTGCCCGCTGCTTTCCGAACACAGCATAATAAGGCCGCTGGAAGATGTATTCGTAAATGCTGCAGATGTTGAAAAGAACTGGGATGAGATAAAGAGCGTCGATCCTACACTCTTCTACAGGGAGACATTGTATCAGAATCCCGAATACCGTATAGCCAGGGAATCCATAATGCTTGAGGTGATGCCCGATGTGATATTGCTGCCCGTGATAGGCAGCCGCGGCGGACTGTGGCAGGAGGTCAGCGGTACCAGAAGAGACACACCGGGGCGCATGTATCTGCCGGTCTTTACAAATGAGGACTTAAATCTGGTACAGCTCAGACTGGCTGCGGAGTTCCGCTGGGCCATCTGTCGACGCATCCAGGGCGTGCGCTGGAATGACGTAAGTGACAGATCCCTTACCAGCGAATACTTTGATTATCTGCAATTCTACCGGAAGAATAACGATCTGTCCCCGGATGCCAGGGAAAAGATCAAGACACAGATACAAAGCTGTAAGGGCAGTTTTGAGAATGTTTTTATCCTGGATTACATGCAGTGGGTGCGCTTTGAATCCAAGGGACAGCCCAGGCTTAACAAGATAGCCAAGAGGGTGCTTTTCACCTACTGTCCTTTTGCGGCAAAGTGGAGGGAGCAGCTGCTGCAGAATCCCATGTACGCCGATCTTATCAACAGGCACAACAACAGGGCGGCCAAACAACATAAGCTGCTGACGGCAAAATATAAGAAAGTTAAAGATGAATTCAAAGATCTGCCGGCGGAGATCAGGAACTATCTGAAATATTACACACTGTAATGCTATGGCAATAACGCAAAAAATGCATACTTTCCATGCTTTTTTGAGTTTACCTTAAAACTGCGGTATGGTATGATATTGAAAAATTTATTTTTCCCACAAATATAAGGAGAGGGGGTAAGTTACATTACTATGGATAACATCGAATTAAAAAAGCATGCAAATGAAGTAAGAAAAGGAGTGGTAACATCCACTCATGCAGCAGGCGCGGGACATCCCGGCGGATCCTTATCCGCAGCAGATATCTTCACCTATCTGTATTTTGAGGAGATGAACATCGATCCCAAGAATCCCAAGGATCCCGGCAGGGACCGTTTCGTATTGTCAAAGGGACATACGGCTCCGGGACTCTATTCAGTCCTTGCAGAGAGAGGTTATTTCCCGAAGGAAGATCTGCTGACCTTAAGAAAGCTCGGTTCACATCTTCAGGGACATCCCTCGCTTAAGTGTACCGAGGGCGTTGATATGTCCACAGGTTCATTGGGACAGGGCATATCTGCAGCAGCAGGTATGGCTATGGCAGGCAAGCTGGACAACGCTTCCTACAGAGTTTATACACTGCTCGGTGACGGCGAGATAGAAGAAGGCCAGGTATGGGAGGCTGCAATGTTTGCAGGCGCCAAGAAGCTTGACAACCTGGTAGTAATAGTTGATAACAACGGTCTGCAGATAGACGGACCCATCGAAGAGGTAAATGACCCCACTCCCATAGATAAGAAGTTCGAAGCTTTCAAGTTCCATGTGATCAATGTGGATGCTCATGATTTTGATCAGCTGCGCGCAGCTTTCAAGGAGGCTAAGGAAACCAAGGGCGCTCCTACGGCTATCATCGCTCACAGCTTAAAGGGCAAGGGCGTATCCTTCATGGAGGGCCAGGTAGGCTGGCACGGCAAGGCTCCTAATGATGATGAATATGCGACCGCTATGGCGGATCTCGATAAGATAGGGGAGGAGTTAAAATAATGGGTGACGTTAAGAAGATAGCAACAAGAGAGAGTTACGGTAACGCTCTGGCTGAGATCGGCGCAGAGTATCCCAATATGGTAGTGCTGGATGCCGACCTTTCGGCAGCTACCAAGACAGGTGTATTTAA
The DNA here is from genome assembly GCA_016281335.1 of Lachnospiraceae bacterium. Taxonomy (GTDB): domain Bacteria; phylum Bacillota; class Clostridia; order Lachnospirales; family Lachnospiraceae; genus NK4A136. The sequence continues at coordinate 6,963 of JAEEIK010000089.1, forward strand.
GAAGGCATTTCCGGACCGCTTCATCGACTGCGGTATAGCAGAAGGCAATATGATGGCAGTGGCAGCAGGTATGGCTACCTGCGGCAAGCTGGTATGGGCTTCCACCTTTGCAATGTTCGCATCGGGACGTGCATACGAGCAGGTGCGCAACTCCATCGCTTATCCCCACTTAAATGTTAAGATCGGCGCTACCCATGCAGGTATCACCGTAGGTGAGGACGGAGCCAGCCACCAGTGCCTTGAGGACATAGCTCTTATGCGTGTGATCCCCGGCATGACCGTGATCAGCCCCGCCGATGATGTTGAGACCAAGGCAGCAGTACGCGCAGCCTGTGAGCTTGACGGACCCGTTTACTTAAGAACCGGCCGTGCAGGCGTTCCTGTCATTAATGACAATCCTGAGTACAAGTTTGAGATAGGCAAGGGCATACAGCTTAAGGAAGGCGGAGACGTAAGTATAGTAGCTACCGGCCTTATGGTCAATTCCGCTCTGGAAGCTGCCGAACTGCTTAAGGCAGACGGCATCAATGCAGATGTGATCAACATTCATACCATCAAGCCTATCGATAAGGATATCCTGGTTAAGACCGCTCAGAAGACCGGCAAGGTATTCACAGCCGAAGAGCACAGCGTGATCGGCGGTCTCGGCGCAGCAGTCTGCGAAGTACTCGCAGAAGAGTGCCCGACCAAAGTATACCGCATCGGCGTAAATGACGTATTCGGTGAGAGCGGCAGCGCAGGCGCGCTCCTCGTTAAGTACCGCCTCGACGGCAAGGGCCTCTACGAGCAGATTAAGGAAAAGCTGTAAGAAACGGGAAATATTCAACAGACAGTAATTTAAAAAACCAGGGGACGGACCTCCTGGTTTTTTGCTTCTTTCGCACGCCACAGCCCACAGGCAATAAGTCACTGCTAAGTGCTTCACTAAGACGCAGGACTTAATTGCCTGTGTTCTGTGTCTGCATTCTTTGTATCGAGAAACCACAAGGTCCGTCTTCGTGATTTCTCTAATGTAAAGCTCTGGCAGGGATCTTCAGATATTCGATAAGTGCATTTTCCAACAATCTGGAGTAATTCACTTTACGGATTTCTGCCTCCCGTTTTAACCATGCCGGAATAGTGACATTTGTCTTAATGCGTTCATTATCCCTGTTGGCCCGGAAAAGATCAGGATGTAATGTAACTGCAAGTATAATATTTCCTTTTGTCTTCGCTTCCGGAAGACTTACGGATGGTACAGGTATTTCCTCTCCATCTTCTTCCATGCCGTATATATGTAAGCTTGCAGCTTCTTCTGCCATCATACGTGCATCTTCAAGATCAGTTCCCTGACTGAAACATCCGGGCAGATCCGGAAAAGAAATGCTGTATCCGCCTTCTTTTTCGGACTCCAAAACTGCTAAATACGTCAATGTTTTCATCAATCTCCTCCATTACTGTTTCAACCCTGCCTGTTTAAGAATGCTGTTAAGCGTTCCGGGAGCAATATCCTTGCCGGAATGCACCGGAATGGTTACTCTTCCGGGTTTGGTCGGATGTTTCAGCTGTAAGTGAGATCCTTCCTGATCTACTTTATACCAACCATCTGCCAATAGTTTTCGTAGCAGTTCTTTATATGTCATTTCTTACTCCTTAAATATACGCCTAAAATGTACGCATGTCAATTGCGATTTGTACTTGTATTATCCAAGGATACTAGTATAATATAAGAAAACATTATCCGATGGATAAGATCATTCTATATTATCCAATGGTTAAAGTCAATCGGGGGCCGGTATTTATGGAGAAAACAACAGTATTATGCGAACGTCTGAAGATTTCAAGAGAATCCGTCGGTATATCAAAAGCTGAAGCGGCAAGACGTCTTGGGCTTACAATGGTTGGATATTGCCGTTATGAATATGGAGACAGAACCCCATCTTCACAAACTTTGAATGTTATTGCCCAGTGTTTTAATACTTCCGTTGATTATCTTATCGGTAAAACAGATGATCCGATTCCTGATAATTTGGTAATCAACAAAACAAGGGATCCGGAATTGTACAGATTAATAGAATTGTGTAAAAAGGATGATTCATTTATGAAACGTATCATATCATATTACCAGGGATTGCAATAACAATATAGCTTAACGTCACTTTGCTTTTTAGTCTGATTGTGGTATAATGCCCGTTATGAGATATGTATCATGGAACGTGAATGGCTTAAGAGCCGTCATGGGTAAAAATTTTACAGAGGATTTTAAGAAGCTGGATGCGGATGTGTTCTGCCTGCAGGAGACGAAGCTGCAGGAAGGGCAGATAGAAATGGATCTGCCGGGGTATCATCAATACTGGAACTATGCCGAGAAGAAGGGATATTCAGGAACGGCGGTATTTACGAAGAAGGAACCGTTAAGCGTGTCTTACGGCATCGGTATAGCTGAACATGACACCGAAGGCAGGGTGATCACCCTGGAGTTTGAGGATCATTATCTGATCTGCGTATATGTGCCCAATTCCCAGGATGGGCTGAAAAGGCTGGACTATCGAATGTGCTGGGAAGATGATTTTCTTAAGTACGTGCTGAAGCTTGAAAAAAAGAAGCCGGTGATCTGGTGCGGAGACTTGAATGTAGCCCACGAGGAGATAGACCTTAAGAATCCGAAGACCAATCATATGAACGCAGGCTTTACAGATGAGGAAAGAGCGAAGTTCGACAATATTGTTAAAGCAGGCTATACGGATTCTTTCCGTTATCTGTATCCCGATAAGGAAGGAGCATATTCCTGGTGGTCTTACCGTATGAAGGCCAGGGAGAGGAATGCCGGATGGCGCATCGATTACTTTATAGTATCGGACAAGCTTAAGGACAGGATCGAAGATTCGCTGATACATTCGGAGGTATATGGTTCGGATCACTGTCCGGTAGAGTTAATACTTAAAGACTAAAGTCAAATGGGCATACGATCGAAGATCGTATGGATATGTTGCACAATAAATCGTTCCGGCAAGCTAGCTTGCCGAGACGATTTTGGTGCAACATCTGCAAGCAGCGTAGCTGCTTGATCCCATTTGACCTAAAAACATAACAAAGGAGAAACAATATGAGAATATCAATCGGTTCGGATCATGGCGGATATGATCTGAAAGAAAAAATAAAGGAATGGCTCATGGCTAACGCCTATGAAGTGGACGACAAGGGAACCTACAGCAAGGATTCCTGCGATTATCCCGTATTCGCAAAGGCTGTCGCAAAGGATGTGGCAGAGGGTAAGAGCGATAAGGGCATAGTTATATGTACCACAGGCATAGGCGTGTCCATTACTGCAAATAAGGTTAAAGGCATACGCTGCGCGCTCTGTCATAATGAGCATACGGCTACGATGACCAGACTGCACAATGATTCCAACGTGCTGGCCATAGGCGCGATGGAAGTGGATGAGGCCATGGCTCTTAAGATGACCGAGATCTTCCTGACTACGGAGTTTTCCGGAGAAGAAAGACATGCAAGACGCGTGCGCATGATGGAAGAATAAGGCAGCGCTGCCATACGAAAAAGGAAGGATCGAAGGAAATGGAAAATAAAGGAAAATACTATATCACTACGGCGATAGCCTATACCTCGGGCAAGCCTCATATAGGCAACTGTTACGAGATAATACTTGCCGATGCGATAGCAAGATATAAGAAAGCGGACGGTTATGACGTACATTTCCAGACCGGAAGTGATGAGCACGGACAGAAGATAGAGACACGTGCCATAGAAGAAGGAATGACTCCGAAGGAGTTCGTGGATATGACTGCGGGCACTATCAAGGGCCTGTGGGATATGATGGGGACAAGCTATGACCGTTTCATCAGGACCACGGATGCGGATCATGAAGCCCAGATCAAAAAGATGTTCAAGAAGTTCTATGATCAGGGCGACATCTACAAGGGAGCTTACGAAGGCAAGTACTGTACCGAGTGCGAGGCTTTCTATACGGAGTCGCAGTTAAGTGAAGGCAAGTGTCCCGTATGCGGCGGCAATGTGCATGAAGAAAAGGAAGAAGCGTATTTCTTCCGTATGAGCAAATATGCCGACAGACTGATCGAGCATATCAATACACATCCCGAGTTTATACAGCCGGTATCCAGGAAGAATGAGATGATGAACAACTTCCTGCTTCCGGGCCTTCAGGATCTGTGTGTATCCAGGACATCATTTAAGTGGGGCATACAGGTTGATTTCGATGAGAAGCATGTGGTCTATGTATGGCTGGATGCACTCTCAAACTATATCACCGGTATCGGTTATGATGCGGACGGTAACAGTTCCGAGCAGTATAAGAAACTCTGGCCTGCGGACCTGCATCTTATCGGCAAGGATATCATCAGATTCCATACCATATACTGGCCCATATTCCTGATGGCTCTGGGGGAGCCGCTGCCGAAGCAGGTATTCGGACATCCCTGGCTCTTACAGGGCGGCGAGAAGATGAGCAAGTCCAAAGGAAATGTTATCTATGTGGATGACCTGATCGAAGTCTTCGGCCTGGATGCAGTCAGATATTTCGTGCTCCACGAGATACCTTATGATAATGACGGAACCATCACCTGGGAGCTTATGTGTGAAAGGGTGAATTCCGATCTGGCAAACACCCTGGGCAATCTTGTGAACCGCACGGTAGCGATGAGCAACAAGTATTTCGGCGGCAGCGTACGTAATCTGAAAGCAGCCGACGGCCCTGAAACCGGAGACCTTAAGAACGTGGTCTGCGGTGCATATGCCAAGGTGGAAAAGTGCATGGAGACTCTGCATGTAGCGGATGCGCTGACTGAGATATTTACTGTGTTCAAGAGACTGAACAAGTATATAGACGAGACGGAACCCTGGGTACTGGCCAAGGACGAGAGCAAAAAAGACAGGCTGGAGACTGTACTCTTCAACCTTCTTGAAGGCATCAATATCGGAGCTTCTCTGTTAGCTCCTTTCCTGCCTGATACTGCGGCAAAGATCGCAGCGCAGACAGGCCTTGAGATAAGGGATTTCGATAAGCTGGATGCATTCGGCCTTAATGAATCCGCTAAGGTTACAGCTGCGCCTGAGATACTCTTTGCAAGGCTTGATACGGAGGAGATACTTAAGAAAGCCTCAGAAATACAGGATAAGCAGCGCAGCGAATATGTTGAGCATCAGAAGAAAGCCTGCGCAAACCTGGTGAAAGCCGGAAGAATGAGCGAGGAAGAGGCAGCCCAGAAGCTGAGCGCGCTTACGGGAAATGCTAAAGCCGGCGGCATCCATGTGGAGACAAAGGAAGAGATAGAGTATGACGATTTTGCAAAGCTGCAGTTCGTCGTAGGCGAGATACTTAAATGCGAGGAAGTGCCCAAGTCAAAGAAGCTACTCTGTTCACAGGTAAAGGTAGGAGACCGTACCGTACAGATCGTTTCCGGCATCAAGCAGTATTACAGTGCCGAAGAGATGGTAGGAAAGAAGGTAATGGTTCTGCTTAATCTGAAACCTGCAAAACTTGCCGGAGTGGTAAGCGAGGGCATGCTGCTCTGCGCTGAAGACGAAGAGGGCCATGTGATACTGATGAGTCCGGAAAAGGATATTGAAGCCGGATCAACGATCTGCTGATGCCTGATATTAATTCTGTAATCATAATACTGATCCTTCTCATCCCCCTGCCTTTTCTGGCAGGCGGACTGTTCATCCCCTACGGGAAGAACAGTTATCCCGGGGGTGTGGAGGATCGTCTTCTTTTTAAGCTGATACATCTTTATGTGCTGGGGCTTATACTGGAACTGGCATTGTTTGAACTGGTGGCGCTTGTTGATATACCTTCTCAGCGCAGCATGACAACTCTTTCGCGTCATTATGATATTCTCTTTTTTGCAGCTGCCATACTCGGAAGCATAAGGATAGTATGGCATTATTTCAGCGTCATGAGAAAGAGGGAAAAGAAGAAAGTAAAGACTCCGAAACTGCAGATACTCTGCTGGACTGCGCTCTTCCTGCTGCTTGGCATACAGATATATTATTTTGTGACTCATCAGCATCTTGACGGGGATGATTCTTATTACGTGGCCCAGTCACTGCTTGCAGACAAGACCGGTGATCTGTATTTAAGGGATCCCTATACCGGTTATGTGGGTGCACTGGACGGAAGGCATGCCATGGCGGCGCTTCCGGTGTTCATCGCCTGGCTTTCAAGGCATTGCGGGATACATACGACGATCATAGCCCACAGCATCATGGGACCCTTTTTCCTGACACTGATGTACCTGATATATACGCTTCTTGGGGCCAGACTCCTTCGGGATAAAAAAGACTATATCCCTCTTTTCGTATTTATTGTGGGACTGTGGTATGTCAATTCGAATGTTTCCCTCTTCACCGCTGAGACCTTTGCATATACCAGAACCTGGCAGGGCAAGGCAGTATTCGGGAATATCTGCATACCCTTAAGCCTTATCTGGCTGTATGACATATTCAAGAAAGAGAATAAGAGCGCAGTATTCCTGGCATTGACTTCAGTTATGTCGGTGCTGGCAACAACGGCTTCGGTATTCCTATTGGGGATACTGCTTGGCATGGCCTGCATAAGTCTCGGTCTTTACAAGCTGATAAAAGAAAAGAGCTTTAAGAAAGCAGTGATAAGCGTGCTTCCGGTCATAGCGGGAATGATACCGCTGCTGATAGCAGGAGTCATATATATTAAATTGTGATATGGATACGATAAAACAGACATTTATTACCATAAAGGATTATAACGGGCAGAGCCTTTTCCTGCTCTTATTCTTTGCGGCCCTTATTTATCTTGCATGGAAAGAGAGGGCAGGAGCAAAGAGGCTTTTGCTGTTCTGGCTGCCTATAGCGATACTGGGATTTATAATATTTCCCGTAACGGCGTGGATATCCTTCCACTACATCCTGGATACAGAGATATTCTACCGACAGCTATGGCTGATACCTTACGGTGCCGTAGTTGCCTATGCTCTTGTGAAAGCTGTTTCATCTATGAAGAAAGCCTGGGCCAAGGCGCTTACCGTCGTTGTCGTTGTAGCGCTTATGCATATAGGCAGCGGCAATATCTTCTTTAACGGCGCGCTTGGCGAAGCGGCAAATCCCTATCATCTGCCGGAGGAGGCGATAGAGGTATTTGATATCATCACTGCGGTTCCCAAGCCCCATGAGATACAATATCCGCCCCGCACGGGACTGCCCATGAGTCTTGTTGAGTATAACAGACAGTACACCACTGATTTTGTCAGCGCCTACGGAAGAGAGTCGATCATCGCAAGGTGGAACCTTACACATCCCTTCCTTAAGGTCATTACCAACGAAGAGCCCGTCAGCGCAGAGGAGATCTGCGAGGCAGCCAATGCGGATATGATAGAATGCTTCGTGCTGGAGAGATGGCGCCCCGTCACCGGCAGCTTTGAAGGCAGCAATTACGTGAACATAGGAAATACCGAGAACTACAAAGTTTACATGATGAAGTGGATGACAGAGTAAATGTACTTTGATATCGAAAAAGACGGCATAAAGAAACGAATAGATATCCTCCACGGCACTTCTGAAGACTGGGAGGACGCTATGGAATTATGCTGGCGCACCTTCAGGCTCTGCGATGCCAAAGACTATCCGGCCCACGGCTGTGACAGCTTCCTGAACTTCATCACCGACCAGTATCTGAAAAAAATGTTTCTTCTCGGACGATACAGACTCTATCTTGCGAAGGACAAAGGCCGTATCGTCGGCGTACTCGGCTTCCGGGAGAACAATCATATATCACTTCTTTTCGTAGATCCCGGATATCAGGGATACGGCATCGGACGCGCGCTTATTTCGACGCTTACGTCCTATCTCAGCGGAGAAACAAGGCAGCAGTACCTTCCCGACAACGAAGCGGACAAGATCCTTGACGTTCTTTACGAACGAAATGAAAAGCCTGTGATCACGGTTAATTCCGCGCCTTCAGCCGTCACTTTTTACCAGACCGCCGGCTTTGTTCAGACTCATGAACAACTTGAAAAAGACGGCATAATCTACATTCCTATGGAAAAACAACTCTGAACATACAATCGCCACCATGGCAGACAATAAGACCGTTTACATCATATGGCCGGACCGGCTTATACATTAATTATGATTTATTGTCTGCCATGGCGTCTTAAGTTTCAGCTTCTCATTTGACCGTTGACAAGGTATAATAAAACAGTATTAATGGAACAGTGTAAAGAGGGGATCATATGCGTTTAAATTTATTGAATATATCACAGACAATTTTGCATGCGATGACCGGTTTTATTCCGGCAGTTCTGTTTTATTCCGTGATCGTAATGGCTATTATACGGACGAAGGGCGGTGTTGAAAATGCAAAGCCCACGGAGTTTTATCCCAATAAGCATATATATCATCCCCGGAGGGTGTTTACTTATTACAAGGTGGTGGTTTATGTCGCAACTGCGCTCTTTTTGTGCTTTGCCCTGCCTTTTATAGTGATGTATATCATGTTTAACATTTTCAATATGATGGCTGCTCCGATAGCAGTGCTCATGTTTTTTGCGGGAGTGATCCTTTCGGTAAAGATAATAAAGCGTCCGGACAGTAGTGTAATAGAAAGTCTGATAATTGATTCGTCGACAGTGACCGTCAGATACAGGGGAGGCGTTACGGCAACATATCTGTGCAGAAATTATGCGGGATATAACAGCTTGGGAGCCGGAGGCACGGTTTTTATTTTCAGGGATGAGAACGGAGCGGAAACAGAACTTCGTGTTGGCGGTCTGCCTGACTGGGATATGAATACGCTGAGAGAAGATCTGGACAGAGTTAAGCAGACAGGCAATATCGCAGGAATAAAGAAAACGTCTGCCGGAGCAAGCGCAGTACAGAATGCAGATTATGATGATCCGCAGCTATATGCAGCATACCTGAAAAAAGAAGCGGCAAAGCTTTCGGCAGAGCAGAAGTCGGAACTGCTTAGGATGATCGAAGCCGGAGATAAGCTGAATGCGATCAAATACTGCAGGGAGTGGACTCAGCTTGGCTTAAAGATGGCTAAAGATATAGTGGATTCTTACCAAACCTGTCTTATGGACAGTGATGTGCAGAGTATGGAGACGATTATGCCTACAGTTACACAGCCTGTTACACCGGCAGATATACCTGCAGTTGCCCCGACAGTAAGTCCGGAAACAACAGCTGCATTTATGTCACAGATAACAGCTCCGGTAACATCCATATCCGGCTTTAACTTTGATATGCCGCAGGCCGGGCAGAATAACACATTTTGGCTTTTAAGGATAACGGATAAAGAACAGTCCGTTACGGATGCCAGGAGTCTGGAAAGAAATATAGACAATGCACTGTCCGAGATAGGAAGAAAAAACGAAGAATTCTTTGTACTTGTACCCTCTGAGCCAATACGGAGTATCACCTTCATGCAGGTATGTCAGGACAAAAACGATGTCTATTTCCATATTGAAGCAGGACTCACGGAAATGAACGCCCAGGGACGCCCGAAGATACTGTGCAAGGACAAGCTCATGGGCTGGGAAGCAAGAAATCTCTGCATGTCCTTCTACCGCGGCGATGAAATCTATATGTCAGACTGGTATGAGCTGAACTGATAAAACGTTCTTGTCAGATTGACGAATTAACATAATGAATCTTCGGCAGGTGGTCAATAGATTTTGGCCGCCTGTTTTTTTATACTGTTAAGCAGGGTGCAAAGGGCATTCCTATATAACAATTGGAGGTAGATAAAATGGCAAGTCTTTCACTTAAGAATGTCTGCAAGGTTTATCCCAACGGTTTCGAAGCTGTTAAGGATTTCAACCTTGAGATCGCAGATCAGGAATTCATCATCTTCGTTGGTCCTTCCGGCTGCGGTAAGTCAACAACTCTTCGTATGATAGCAGGTCTGGAGGATATCAGCTCCGGCGAGCTCCGTATAGGTGACCGTCTCGTTAACGACGTAGAGCCTAAGGACAGAGATATAGCAATGGTATTCCAGAACTACGCTCTGTATCCCCACATGACCGTTTATGATAACATGGCATTCGGTCTGAAGCTGAGAAAGGTTCCCAGCGATGAGATCGATAAGATGGTTAAGGAAGCTGCTAAGATCCTGGATCTGGTTCCCCTTCTTGAGCGTAAGCCGAAGGCTCTTTCCGGTGGTCAGAGACAGCGTGTTGCCATGGGCCGTGCAATCGTTCGTAATCCTAAGGTATTCCTTA
>JAEEIK010000090.1 GCA_016281335.1 Lachnospiraceae bacterium
ATAGTTGAGAAGGATATTCACAGGTCTTCACTGATAGCAACCATCTGCTTCGCATCCGGTATGGCCCTTACGGGTTTCTTCATTTACTACGGCGGAGTACATCAGCAGAGTCTTGTTTCACTTATAGGTATATATGTAAGCTACGGTTTCATAATGGGTATCGGTCTCGGTACGGGTTATCTTTCACCTGTAAAGACTCTGATGCTCTGGTTCCAGGATCGTAAAGGTCTGGCAACAGGTCTTGCGGTTGCAGGTTTCGGCGCCGCAAAGGCAATCGCTTCGCCTATCATGACCAGCATGCTTTCAGGTCTCGGTGAGGGCGGTATCTACAAGATGTTCCTGATCCTTGCAGCCGTTTATTTTGTAATGATGTTCATCGGTCATCTCCTTCTGGCTAAGCCTGCCGACTGGCATGAGCCTCAGGGCAAGGGTGAGAAGCCGAGTATCATCGCTACGATCAAGACCAAGCCCGTTGCCAACTACATCGGTATCTGGCTGATGTTCTACATCAACATTACCTGCGGTCTGGCACTGATCTCCCAGGAGAAGATGATCTTCAAATGTCTGGGACTTGCAGGAATGGCAGGTATACTTTCCACGATCTCCGCAGTGTTCAATGCAGGCGGACGTCTGGGCTTCTCTTCATGGGCTGATACCATGAAGGACAGAAACACGATCTACAAGCTGATCTTCGTGCTTTCCATAGCCCTTACAGCTATAGTAATGCTGACCCAGGGTATCATCAACGGTAACGGAAACGGACTGCTGATCTTCCTGGTTCTTGCACTTGTATATGTAGTAAACGCAGGCTACGGCGGAGGTTTCTCAAACGTGCCTACCCTGCTTTCAGATCATTACGGAATGAGCAGCATATCCGCCATCCACGGCATCACTCTTTCCGCATGGGCATTTGCAGGTCTTACCGGCAACCAGGTAGCAAACCTCATCGTTACAAAGTTCGGCAAAGAAGAAGAGCTTACTTACATTGAGAAGGGTGTTGAGCATACCATCAAGGTGAACCCCACGGGTTATCAGAAGGTGCTCATTTTCACCATAATCCTTTATGTGATAGCACTGCTTGCATGTCTCTTCCTTGTGAAGCCGACTGATAAGAGTAAGGAGAAATAAAATTGAGCGATATATTAGAGATACGCTGGCACGGCAGAGGCGGTCAGGGTGCAAAGACCGCCAGCCAGCTTTTAGCTGATGCGGCTTTCATGGCCGGCAAATATGTGCAGAGTTTTCCGGAATACGGTCCGGAGCGTTCGGGAGCGCCGATCACCGCATATAACAGGATCTCGGATGAGAGATGCAATGTGCATTCTAACATTTACGATCCGGATTATGTGGCGGTAGTTGACGAGACCTTGCTTGAGAGCGTTGATGTATGCAGCGGCATTAAGGAAAACGGCGCGGTGATCATCAATTCCTCCAAGAGCCCCGAAGAATTAAAGCCTTTGCTTAAGGGCTATACGGGAAGAGTGTGCACGATAGATGCGAGGAGCATTTCCATAAGGAATCTCGGAGCATATTTCCCCAACACACCGATGCTGGCTGCAGTTGTTGCTGTGAGCGGCTGTGTGGACAGGGAGCAGTTTTTGAAAGACATGGAAGGTTCTTACAGACATAAATTTGCCAAGAAGCCTCAGGTGGTGGAAGGCAATCTCAAGTGTCTCGTGGAAGCCATGGATGAGGTGAAGGGATGAAAAAGGCCGCAGAAATAAACGAACACATAGCCTGGCAGGATATGACCGTAGGCTGTGAGATATATGAGCCCGGCACGTCAAGGCTTACCAAGACAGGTGAGTGGAGAAGTAAGACTCCGGTATGGGACGAGCAGAAATGCAAGCAGTGCGTGCTCTGCGCACCCTATTGTCCCGATTCCTGCATACCCGTAAGTGAGGGCAGGAGAGGCGATTTTGATTATGATCATTGCAAGGGCTGCGGCATCTGCATAAAGGTATGCCCTTTCGATGCCATCAGCTGGAAGGAGGAAGAGTAAAGTGAGCATCAGGGAGAGAATGTCGGGAAACGAAGCCATAGCCACAGCTATGCGCCAGATCAACCCGGATGTATTTGCGATGTTCCCCATCACGCCTTCCACTGAGATACCGCAGTATTATGCGCAGTATGTGGCAGATGGCAGGGTGGATACGGAATTCATAACCGTTGAGAGCGAGCATTCATCGCTTTCGGCCTGTCTCGGCGCGGAAGCGGCCGGCGTAAGAGCCGTGACCGCTACTTCAAGCGCAGGACTTTCTTACATGAACGAAGTGCTTTATGTGGCTGCTTCTTCAAGGCTTCCTGTGGTGCTGGCAGTAGCCTGCCGTGCGCTGACGGGACCTATCAATATCAATCACGACTATTCGGATTCAATGGCGGAGAGGGATTCCGGCTTTATACAGATATACGGTGAGAACAACCAGGAGGTATATGACAATTACCTTCAGGCTCACAGGATAGCAGAGCATCCGGATGTAAGGCTGCCGCTGATGATCTGCGAGGACGGTTTCATCACTTCCCATGCCATAGAGAATATCGAGCTGGAAGAGGATGAGGCAGTTAAGAATTTCGTGGGCGAATACAAACCCGAGAACTATCTGCTGAAGAAAGAAAATCCGCTGGCAGTTGGACCTTACGGTGTCAGCAATTATTACATGGAAGCAAGGGTGGCTCAGGCTGAGGCCATGAAGAATGCAAAGAAAGTAATACTTGAAGTGGCTGCAGATTTTGAAAAGACATTCGGCAGGAAGTATGGTTTCTTCGAAGAGTACCGCATGGAGGATGCAGAGATCGCGATGGTGATCATGGGCTCATGTGCGGGTACAGCCAAGACTGCAGTTGATGAGCTTCGTGCAAAGGGCATCAAAGCCGGCGTGATAAAGATCAGAGTATTCAGGCCGTTCCCCGGAGAAGAGCTTGCAGAAGCACTTTCGGGAGTTAAGGCAGTGGCTGTCATGGATAAGAGCGAAGGCTTTTCCGCCTGCGGAGGTCCGCTCTTTGCAGAGACTGCGGGTGCCTGCATCAACTTAAAAGACAGGCCTGCCATGGTGGATATCGTATTCGGCTTAGGCGGCAGGGATTTCACCGTGGAAGCGGCAGAGTCTGTATTTGACAGATTAAAGAAGATCGCTGACGGCGGAGATATCGGAGAAGTATATACCCATATGGGACAGAGGGAGAGATAAGCCATGGCCTATAATTTAAAAAATGAAATGAATAAAGAGGAACGCTTCCATTCGGGACACAGACTCTGTGCCGGATGTGCAGCGGGTATAGTCTGCAGGGCCATGATGCGCGCGGTGGAGCCGGAAGATCGGGCTGTCATCTGTAATGCCACCGGCTGTCTTGAGGTATCATCCTTCCAGTATCCCTATACCGCATGGGAGGATTCCTACATACATACCGCTTTTGAGAATGCATCGGCTACAGCTTCGGGCGTGGAAGCTGCCTACAATATCATGAAGAAGAAGGGAAAGATCGCTGCGGACGAGAACGTTAAGATACTTGTTATCGGCGGTGACGGCGGTACCTATGATATAGGTTTCCAGTCCTTATCCGGAGCACTGGAGAGAGGACATGATCTGACCTACTTCTGCTATGACAACAATGCATACATGAACACCGGAACCCAGAGATCATCTGCTACTCCGAGGTTTACGAATGCAACGACCACACCTTCGGGTACCGAGTCGGTAGGTAAGAAGCAGAACCAGAAGGATCTGACACAGATCGTAGTGATGCATGCATCGCCTTATGTGGCTCAGACCACGATGTTCGGAAATATGAAGGATTTTCATGAGAAGGCACACAGGGCTATATACACTAAGGGAGCTACTTTTGTCAATGTGCTGACACCCTGTCCGAGAGGCTGGGGATATCCGGCGGACGAGCTGACGGAGATCTGCAAGCTGGCAATTGATACCTGTGTATGGCCGCTGTATGAAGTGGTGGAAGGTGAGTACAGGCTCACCTATGAGCCGAAGAAGAAACTGCCCGTCGAGGAGTTCATGAGAAGGCAGACACGTTTCAAACACTGCTTCGCCAAAGGTAATGAATGGACGCTGGAAGCAGCACAGGAATATGTAGATAAGAAGTGGGAAGAACTGTTGGCTAAGTGCAAATAAGGGGGTTGATTATGGACGAGAGATTATTCACCAACACACAGATCTTATCATGGCTTCAGTACTTTTCAAGCAATACGGATATCGATCTGGAACACGTAAAGATACTTGATATCACCAGGAAGAACAAGAACCTGATACCTACCGTGGAAGCTCACAGGACGGTGCTTGTATTTACCGAGGCAGGTGATAAGGATATCTTCTATAAGATGTGGGATGTGGGGCTCGGTGACTGTGAAGTCGTCTACAATGAAGGCAGTGAGCCTGTCGGCGAGATAAAGCGCGACAAGGTCAGCCATATGATAGACCGCGGCATTAATGCCAGCGCGGGCATGATAGTACTTAATCCTAATGCAAGGAGTACCGTGAAGTTTGGTATGGACAACAAGCTCTTTGCCAGCGGATCCGTGAAATATGTAGGCAGTGAGATACGTTCGGTCCTGCTTTCCAAGATGCAGATCGATGACAGGAAGAACCTCTGCGTGATCTCGGGTGAGAGCATAGCGGTGGAAGCTGCCATGATGAGCGGTGAAGGTACGGTCATAGCTGTTGAATATAAGGAGAGAGACCGTGAGACCATGGAAGAGAACGTGAACCAGTTTGGTCTCAGAAATGTGGAGATAGTGGATCACGTGGGTGAAGATACCATGGGTTCACTTCCGGTACCCGATACTACTATGCTGGTTGCCAGCGCAAGTCTTGAGCATGAGCTGGAATACCTTACAAAGATCAATCCTTATATGGAATTTGTTATCTATACCCTGGATTTCAAGGTGGCTGCAAAGATGGAAGAAATACTGAACAGCTACGGAGTAAAGGATGTCACGATAATCCAGATAGCAGTCAGCAAGCTTAAGAGTAACAATGTGTATGAGAACCAGCCTGCACCGTGGATAATTACAGGCAAAGCAGGGGTATAAGATTGAATTCATCTGATTTAAAAAAGTATATAGAAGAAGGAAAGCTTGACGAGCGGCTTACTGATATTTACTGCGATGCGGCTCTGACTGCATACCAGAGAGAGCGTTATGTGAAAACCATAACGCTTTTTGAGAATGCATACGGTGAAGCCGAGGTCAGTATCTATTCGGCGCCGGGACGTACCGAGGTGGGAGGCAATCATACCGATCATCAGCACGGAGAAGTGCTGGCAGGCGCCATCAACAAGGATGCCATTGCTATAGTTGAAAAAACAGACGACGGTATAGTGCGCCTTATATCCGACGGCTCAGGGGAGATATGCATCAATTCAGCTGAGCTTGATAAAGTTGACAGCGAAGAATCAACGACGGAAGCTCTTGTGCGCGGCGTGCTTGCGGGACTTAATGAGCGTGGTTTTAAGGTCGGCGGCTTCAAAGCCTATGTTACCAGTGATGTATTGATAGGAGCCGGACTGTCATCTTCCGCTGCTTTTGAAACACTGATCGGAAGCATAGAATCAGGGCTCTATAATGAGGGAAGCGTTGATGCGGTGACTATAGCAATGATAGGCCAGTTCGCCGAGAATGTGTATTTCGGCAAACCCTGCGGACTCATGGACCAGACAGCCTGCTCAGTGGGAAGTCTTGTACATATTGATTTTGCAGACCCTAAGGCTCCGGTCATCGAAAAAGTCGAGTATGATTTTGCGAACAGCGGGTATAAACTCTGCATTACCGATACCAAAGGTTCCCATGCGGACCTTACTCCTGATTATGCGGCTGTGCCGGCAGAGATGAAGGCGGTTGCGGCTTTCTTCGGTAAGAAAGTACTGCATGAAGTAAGCAGGGAAGAAGTACTTAAGAACAGCGCTGCTATACGTGAGAAATGCGGCGACAGGGCGCTGCTTCGTGCCCTCCATTTCTATGCTGAAAACATCAGAGTTAAGAAACAGACCGAAGCGCTGAAAGCCGGAAATATGGCAGCTTTCTTAAGTGAAGTAAAGGCTTCGGGAGATTCATCTTTCAAATATCTTCAGAATGTATATACCAATTCCGATGTACAGCATCAAAATATATCTGTAGCGCTTCAGCTTGCGGAAGAGATCCTTAAAACAGACGGCGTTGCAAGAGTCCATGGCGGCGGCTTTGCCGGGACCATGCAGGCCTGGGTAAAGAACGAAAAAGCAGCTGAGTACAAGGCGGCTATGGACGGCCTGTTCGGAGAAGATGCCTGCAGCCTGCTGCAGATCAGAAAATACGGAGGAATGAAGGTCTTATGACAAAGGGACTGCCGGCGCTTATTGACGAACTGATCACTTACGGTCTTGATAACAGGCTGATCGCTCCGGCGGACCGTGTTCTTTGCATCAACCGCCTGCTTGAAGTTTTTGGCGAAGATGAGTATGAGCCTTCGGGAGTATCATCTTACAGATCTGTTTCCGAAATACTTACAGATCTGACTGATATAGCTGTTTCGAAAGGGCTGACGGAAGATACGACGGAGCGCCGTGATCTTTTTGATACAAAGCTTATGGGGCTTATCACCCCGATGCCTTCCGTTGTCATCGAAGCTTTTGAGAAGGACAGGGCGGTATCGCCGAAACAGGCAACGGATAAGTATTATGCCTTCAGTAAGGCTACTAATTATATCAGGTGTGACCGTATCGCAAAGGATGAGAAATGGATCACGCCATCCGAATACGGTGATATAGAGATCACCATCAATCTTTCCAAACCTGAAAAAGATCCCAGAGATATAGCAAAGGCGGGAACTGTAAAGTCCTCGTCTTATCCCAAGTGTCTGCTCTGCGCAGAGAACGAAGGCTATGCCGGACATATAGGTCATCCTGCAAGACAGAATCACAGGATCATTCCGCTGAGCTTAGCGGGAGAGCAGTACTATCTGCAATATTCACCTTACGTGTATTACAATGAGCACTGCATAGTCTTTAACGAAAAGCATATCCCTATGGTGATAAACCGCGGAACATTCGAAAAACTCCTGGATTTTACGGAGCAGTTTCCGCATTATACTGTCGGATCCAATGCGGATCTGCCGATAGTCGGAGGATCGATCCTGAGCCACGATCATTTCCAGGGAGGCGCATACAGCTTCCCTATGGCAAAGGCACAGGTGGAGAGAAGCTTTGAACTTCCGGCTTACAAGGGACTTAAGGCAGGCATAGTCAAATGGCCCATGAGCGTGATAAGGCTTACAGGCGAAGATAAGGAGCAGATCATCAATGCTTCGGAATTCATACTGGATAAGTGGCGTAAATATACTGATGAAGAGGCATATATCTTTGCAGAGACTGACGGTGTGCCGCATAATACCATCACCCCGATAGCAAGAAGACGTGGGGAAGAGTATGAAATGGATCTGGTGCTCAGGAACAATATAACAACGGATGAGTGTCCCATGGGACTGTACCATCCGCATAACGAATACCATCACATCAAGAAAGAGAACATCGGACTTATAGAAGTACAGGGACTTGCAATACTGCCGGCAAGGCTTAAGACCGAGCTTAAGGATTTGAAGGAAGCGATGCTCGAAGGAAAAGATATAAGGAGTATCGAAACCATCGCCAAGCATGCAGACTGGGTGGAGGAGTGGAAAGGAAAGCTTAAAGGTCATGAGGGTGATGAGGCTTTTCTTGATAAGCTGATCAGGGACGAAGTCGGTCATTACTTTGTGCGCATTCTTGCCTGCGCAGGTGTATATAAGAGAGATGAAAAGGGCGCTGAAGCCTTTATGCGCTTCATAGAGAGCCTCGGAAAAGATTGCTGATATGCTTTTTAATTCTTTTGAATTTGCCATATTTTTACCTATAGTTTTTGCTCTGTACTGGCTGGTGCCCGACAGATACCGCAATCCCGTGTTACTAGGAGCCAGCTGGTATTTTTATATGAGCTGGAATGCAAAGTATCTGGGACTGATCCTCTGTTGCACGGTCATATCTTATACGGCGGGCAGGATCATGGACAGTGACGGAGCTCTGTCTAAGCACAGAAAGGCAGTACTTACAACAGCCGTGATACTCTGCCTTCTGATCCTCGGATATTTCAAATATTTTAATTTCCTGGCTGAAATACTTATGCATATAATGGGTCTCTTCGGAGCGGGAGAAGTGGATCTTATGAGAGATATACTGCTTCCGGTAGGTATCTCTTTCTATACCTTCCAGTCCATAGGTTATATGGCGGATGTATATAAAGGGCGGGTGGATGCCGAAAAGAATATCATTGATTATGCGGCTTTTGTTTCCTATTTTCCCCAACTGGTAGCGGGGCCGATAGAGAGAACGGAGAACCTGCTTCCCCAGATAAAGGATCGCAAGAAATTTGATTATGATGATGCTTCCTACGGCATGAAGCTGATGGTGTGGGGCTTTTACAAGAAGCTGGTGATCGCTGATGTGATGGCACCCTACGTAAACTGCATTTATAATAACGTTCATGCCCACAGCGGCTTTGATCTGATACTCGGCATCATACTCCATACGGTGCAGATCTACTGTGATTTCTCAGGATACTCCGATATAGCAAGAGGCTGCTCGTCGCTCTTTGGCATAAAACTCATGAAGAATTTCGACAGTCCCTTTTTCTCAAAATCGGTCAGCGAGCTGTGGCGAAGATGGCATATCTCCCTTACCAGCTGGTTCAGGGACTATGTGTATATACCTCTGGGCGGCAGCAGGAAGGGAGCTTTAAGGAAGGATATCAACCTGCTTATCGCATTTTTCTTGAGCGGCCTGTGGCACGGCAATTCCTGGCACTTCGTGCTCTGGGGAACGGTACACGGCCTGGCCCAGATAGTGGAGAGCCGCTTTAAAAAGCCGCTGGATAAATTGCGGAAATCCAAGGCAGGCGAAGCCTTCTGCGTGTTTTACACCGATCTGGTATTTATAGTGGCGCTGGTATTTTTCAGGGCGCCCAGCGTACCCGATGCCCTGTATGCTTTCAGGCATTTCTTTGACGGTATAGGCAGCGGCAGCTTTTTCTTAAACCGCATGCAATTGTGGCCTTCACAGGCAGTGATCATGCTGCTATCTGTAGTGCTGCTCTTTGTTTTTGATGCAGTTAATATGAAAAAAGATGTTATAGAACTTATAGGAAAGAAGAAGCCACTGGTAAGGTATTCAATATATATAGCGATGCTTCTGATCATCATGCTGTTCAAGGCGTCGGGAAATGCGGAGTTTGTTTACTTCCAGTTTTAATAAGCCATGAAGAAATTTGTAATAAAAACTTTGATATTCGCCCTCTTCTGTGCGCTGGTAAGCGTTCTGTTCCCGCTTGCCGTGGACCCCTATAATGTTTTTCATGTAAGTGATATAAGGGATAACGGGGTGGAACCCAACAAGCATTATATCAAGATGGAATATCTCATGAATAATGAGACGAATTTTGATGCTTATCTTTTCGGCTCATCGAGAGTCGGTGCATTGCATAGTGAAAAACTTAAGGGCGTGAACTGCTATAACATGACCTATTCCGAAGGCCTGCCCATTGAACATCTGGAGAATGTAAGGAGTCTTCTTAACGCAGGTAAAAAGATAAAGAAGGTCTACATAGGTGTTGATGTGGCAAGCTATACCAATGCCCATGAGGATCATCTTGTCGATCCCATAAGGATGCCATACGAGTATATAGAAGATAACCCGCTGGATTTCTACAGGACTTATTTTGATCCGGCCAAGGCCTTCAGGGCACTGCCTACGATCATGAAGAACGAGGCTGATCCCGACTATGCAGATATTTTTTACAATAAGGGCTGGGCTATTGATTATGATGCTCCGAATATGGCCTGTGATGCTTATGTTGAGAATACCATAGAAGATGGCAATGATTGGGAAGCGGAGATGAAGATCGAGCTTGACGCTATCCGGGAACTGAAGAAACTCTGTGATGAAAACGGCGCAGAGCTTGTAGTGATAGTACTGCCCATGCACGAAGTAACCTATAAAAATTCACTGAATTACGGTTTTAAGGATTTCTTAAACGGTCTCTCAGAGATCACTTCTTATTATGATTTCAGCGGCCTTAACAGGATCACCCAGGCCACCGAAAACTATATCGATCCGAGTCATTTCAACGCCCACGTCGGCGATCTTATCATTGATGTCTTAAACGGAGAGGCAGCTGTGGAGGACTGCTTCTGAATTTCGCACAACCTCTTTTTTACCGTTCGTCGTCCCAAAACGATTGTTTTCTTGATTATACACTTGCATATTATATACCATCGTGCTACCATAACAACAATTTGGGAGATTCCCCTACTACGGCTTTCGCCGGTATTTTCCAAACATTACATTTCATTCATAACGCATTATTATGAAAAGACTTAATTGAACAGTTCTGGAGGCATGAATTTTATGAATGATAACACTCGTATTGTTGAAATCAAAGGGATAAAAGTAGTTGAGATAAATAAGATTGAATTTAGCGGTAAAAGAAAGATAGACTGGGAAGGCGTCGAAAGATATCTTAAACAGTACGTTGGAAGTCAGTACGTCATTGAAGAAACAGGAGATACTATTTACATCGGAACGGATTTCCCCGATGAATATGCGCACAGCAGATACAGTACAAAGTCGCATGGAACAATCGGCAAGGCAAAGGCAAATGCAACGCAGGCTATTCCAGAATTGATATACACGGCAACAGATGTTGTATATCGTCCCAACTTGGACGACAAGCATAAATCAGATGCTCCTAATGGTTGGTATCGCGCCACAGTATATTTTTCACTTCCTGTTACTGATGACAAAGGAAACAAGATAGGAACGAATACATTTCGCGGAAGAATGATAATCAGATATAGTTCAAAGAAGAAAATGTACTTGTATGACATCATAGATATAAAAAAAGAAACGTAGTACCCCGCTTAAGTGTAAAACCGTACGGCACAAAACCACATTTCTTTTTTAAAAGGATACTCCGGTAATCTTTAAATGTCAATAGACAATTAAAGACATACAGTGAGTGTACTGTGACTACCCCATTGAACTGGTGCTGGAAGTTCAGAAGAGTCTGACGGTTCCGGTATAAAGTAAAATATTTAATACTGTGGTATGAAAAAGGCGGCCGAAAGGCCGCTTTTTTACCGTTCGTCGTCCCAAAACGACCGTTCGTCGCCAATGCCTTGAAAATTTCGGGAGAGGTAGTATAAAATGGCGTTAAATGGAGCATTTTATGCCCATACACAGCGGAATAAGGAAAGGAGAGTCGTATGGAAACGAGAAAAAAGAGAAGATCAGGAATAGGACGGAGACTGCTGGCCTTTGTAATGGCTGTAGTTCTCTGCGTGGGAATGCTGCCTGCATTGCCTGCGGAGGCAGAGAATAGTATCTGGCAAGATGTAGTATGGTCAAAGGCGCATCCGAGTGGAGATCTTCATACGCCTATTTACAATGATGACCAGATTTCATATTTCCAGCTGGATCAGGAAGCATGGCCGGAGTATTATGATCAGTATCATGGTGCAACGGCAACCTGTACCTGCGGTGCAACTGCAACAATACCGGGGCCAGGTCAATTTGGCACTTTAGATCCGATATTCGCACATGGTTATACTGACGAGGATCCCACCACCTGTAAGGACTGCGGGTATAAACCCATGTACACGGTTACGATAAAGAATACGCTGGCGGAAGGAGTTACAGCTCCGGAAGGTTTCAAGACCGAGATAGTAAAAGATCCGGCTCCCCGAGGTTCCCGGTATACTGCTTATGCCGAGAGTTATGAAGGCTACAGAGCAACAAAGACCTCTTACGA
>JAEEIK010000091.1 GCA_016281335.1 Lachnospiraceae bacterium
AAGAATGGGATGATGAAAAGGGATTTTTGAGAGATACATCATTAACCTGTCAAGACAGATATAAAGCGTACATGGATTATTTCAGGATAAGGTATAAGAGCGAGAAAAACTCTGATGAGGTCTAGATATGTGAGCCGGAGAGGCTCTTTATGCCCAAATCTCCACAGGTATTGTATGTATCGGATTTTCGGAGTAGGATATAAGCGCAATCTGGAAGCCGTCATCTTCAAGTTTCCATTCCACGTAAAGCCTGTATGCTTCGCTGCCGTCATCGTACTGTATCCGGTAATAATGCAGCTCGGGTGCGATGCCATGTACTTCCGTGATCTGCCCATCATCAAGCTCACAGTCGATCTCCTCCATGTATTCATCGACATATACACCGTATACTTCCGGCCAGATATTATCGGGCTTCACATATGCGTTCCATAAGACATCGTCCTTGTAAAATGCCATATATCCGCGCTGTATCTCCGGATCTATCTTATATTCCAGTATCGTAATATCATCGGGAACAGAGACTACAGAGCCGAATTCGTTCATGAAATCTTCAGCGCTTACCGGTTTTTCCGGATTATCTCTTGTGCTGTCTTCATATACGGCTGCTTCGACTTCAGGCTCCGGTTCCTGCGCCTGCACATCCGCATCGCTTAGCTTAACCGGCTCCGTCACGGTTTGCCGGCTTATCTGATTATTTGCGCATCCGCTGATCAAGACCATGACAAGACATAAACACAGCGTTAACTTTTTTTCGGTATTTGCTCTCATTATTCTGCCTCCTTTATTTACGCATATTAGTAATACGGATCAGTATGATCTTTTTTATGGCCTGCTCGTGGGATATTGCAGCTTTCATGAGGATGAAGGGCTTAATTTCCGGCTCAACAGGTTCTATACCTATGGGGTATTGGATTGATGTGTTCATCCTGTCCGCTGCTGCGGTCCGAGAGACACTCAGTCTCCCGGAGGGATTCCTCAAAGCCGGAGAGCGCGGCGAAGGGAGCGAACTGCGCGGCGCGGTTCTCCATGGACATGTGCTTTCTTGTCTTTGACTGATAATGCGGGTGGTCGATGATATCGTCATAGTTATTCATGCTTTGTGTCCTCCTATCCATTGATTTCGCTGGCGTGTCATAGCGCCTTCCAGGAAGTTGGTCCCTTTCAGGATCGCGTTCTTGCCAAACCTTTCCTTGATCTGAAGCGTTGCAAGCTGCAGCGCTTTTTCCTTTTCCATGCGGAACTCTTCTTCCTGTCTGGCTCGTTCGAGGGCATCAAAATCCGTAAAGAGATCCAGCTGTTCATACTCGGGATGCAGCTTCACGGAGGATTCCGGTACCACGCGGCAGGCACAGATATTTACGCGCCGTATCAGCAGATGGGGATTCACGATTGCTTCGTAGAGTCCTGTCACGGCCGAGGTCAGTAGCTGCGTGGACGCGGTAGGGCGGTGAAGGTTCGCAGTGCCGGTGGCATGCTTCGGCGTGATCCTGCCATAGTAGTCGAGATGCAGCTCGCCTTTGTAAGTCCGCAGCAATTCCGGATCCTTGATAGCTTCGTAGCCGATATAGAGTACCAGCTGATCTGTCACCAGCTGCTTACGGACCAGATCGAGAGAGAGCAGGTCAGTCATCTCACGGACGATGATCATGCATTCCTCATAGCTGTATGGCCGCTGCAGTACCTGACCGGAAGAAAGACTGTTGGTGGCAGGGCGATACTGCTTGATATATTCGATAGTGACAGGCTCCCAGCCCCAGGCATGATCGATCAGCAGCTCGGCATTGATCCCGAAGGTCTTGTAAAGTTGATTCTCACAGAGTTCGGAATAGCGCGCCACATCGCCCATGGTGATCAGGCCCAGATTATATAGCCTGCGCGCAGTGCCGCCGCCCACACGCCAGAAGTCAGTGATGGGAGTGTGATCCCAAAGCTTTTCGCGAAAGCTGTGCTCGTCCAGATCGGCAATGCGGACACCGTCTTTATCGGCAGGCATATGCTTCGCAACGATGTCCATAGCGACCTTGCTTAAGAACAGGTTAGTGCCGATACCGGCCGTCGCGGTAATGCCGGTCTCCGCCAGTACATCGCGGATCATGGTGATGGCAAGGTCATGGGCGCTCTTGTGATAAAGTGTCAGATACTTCGTGGCATCGATGAACACTTCATCGCAGGAGTAAACATGGATGTCCTCAGGAGCGATATATCTCAGATAGATCCCGTAGATACGGTTGCTGTACTGCATATAAAGGAGCATCCGCGGCACCGCCGTGATATAGTCCAGTTCCAGAGCGGGATCAGCAGCAAGCTCCGGGACAAGACAGGACTTGCCTGTAAAACGGCAGCAGGGAGCAAGAGACCTGCGCTTTGCATTCAGCAGCCTGACAGCCTCTATCACTTCGAATAAGCGCGGACGGCCGGAAATCCCATAAGACTTCAGACCCGGAGATACAGCGAGGCAAATGGTCTTGTCCGTGCGGGTATTGTCTGCTACCACCAGATTGGTGGTAAGCGGATCCAGCCTGCGCTCCACGCACTCCACGGAGGCATAGAATGATTTAAGATCAATGGCTATGTAAACATGCTCCATGCGCGCTGCTCCTTTCCGACAACTCCCAAAGGGGTGTAAAAAAGAATATAGAACATATGTTCGAATAAGTCAAGCGGTAAATTGCACAAAGGATAAAGAACAGGACTAATCTTTGATTTTAGCTGTATTTATGATAAAGTAATAATATATTTTTTCGGCTGCTCAATAATACACGGCATAGGATGAACGTATATTCTGAGGAGGTAAAGAACATGAAAAAAGCTACCTATTTCATCATTCAGTTTATCTGGTCATTGTTCGCAGCTTCTTTGTTCTGGTATTTATGGCTGAAGAATGCTCCCTTCGATTTCTATCATAACAGTGATGAGGCTATATTCGGGATCATATTATTCGTGGGATTAATAGTTTATTTGGTACTCACGATCCTGTATATGATCCGTGGTCACAAGAGGGTTAAGGATTGGAGCGCACGGATGATCATTGTGTCTGTCGTAATATGCGCAGTCTGCGGTTTTTTGGGCGCTTTTGCCGCCGTATACGGTTCGGAGATGATCAACAGACTATTATGAGAAGGACTGTAAAGGAAGAGTGATATGGAGCATAACGATGACAGGTTTTCGAGAGTGATCTCAAACCAGGTAAGATTCGGATACGGATACAGGACTCTGCCGGAAGGAAAGCTGTATTATTCATGGCACGGTTATCCGAACAGAAATGATGATTATATAACATATGCAGAGATAAGTCAGGAAGAATTTGACCGTATCGAAAAAGAATATCCGCAGGAGATAAGCGCTGACAGGAATACTGCAGAAGTATTCAGGGATAAATATGTTGAAGGCCACAAGGTGCTTGCGGAGGGATGGAATGTCCCGCTGAAAGTCGGCTGCTGATATAGGAGAAAAAAATATGGAAAAAAAAGAGGGCAATAACTGGACAGCATATTATGATCCCGATAAAGACAGGTATTTCGCAGAAATAATATATACCAGCCGTGAAGGCCGGGAACAGTATGATTATGAGATAACACAGGAAATCTATGAAAAGCTCGGTTCGTTTAATGATGATGTTGAAAATGAAAGGCTGATCAAAACAGCAAAGATAACGTATTCGTTTGAGAATACGATGTATGGCACGCTGGGGCCCGAGAGGATGGTCTGGGATGATGAGGCTCACGAGGCGATGCGGGACAGCGAGAAAAAGATTGAGAAAGAAGGCAAGTGAAGCGAGAGCCGGGGATTGATCCCAGCTCTGTTTATAAAAGGAATATGATATGAGCAATAGAACAATTAATATGACGAACATAGAACGCATTAAAGAAATGGAATCAATTCTCGATGAGGGCGTCAATCTGATGGACAGCCTTGAAGAGAACTTTGCTGAGTTAGAGGCTTATCAGACTAAGATACAGCAATTGGAAGATTATTATACGAGCAGAGACTGGAAAGATGATCATGCGGCGGATGAAAAAGGCGACTTGCCTTCAGAGCTGAAGCGTGGTGTCCTATCTGAAGATGGAATTTACAACTTCCTTGAGAGAAATAGGGAATTACTGGAGAGGATAAGAGAACGAGATGACAGTTGAAAAAATTAGGCGTTATTGATGACGGAAAGCCAATTCAGTGAACGTTTGGAGAACGTAATATGACATGATCATAATAAATGGAAGTGCATAAAGGAGGAACAAAAAATGGAGTTCAATACAGAGATTTTTTCACAGTATGACAAGAAATGGGCGCTGCTGACTGCAGGAAAAGAAGCAGATTTTAATACTATGACGATCAGCTGGGGCGGACTCGGGACTATCTGGGGCAAACCCGTTGCGACTGTTTACGTTCGTACATCCAGATATACACATGATTATATGGATGCAAATGATTATTTTACTATCAGCTTCTTTCCTGAGGAGTATAAGCAGATCCTTGGCGTGCTTGGATCCAAATCCGGCAGGGAGATGGATAAGATCAATGATTCAGGCTTAAGTGCAGTGAAAGCCGGGGATTCGGTTTCTTTCAAAGAAGCAGAAGTG
>JAEEIK010000092.1 GCA_016281335.1 Lachnospiraceae bacterium
CGGGACGCTGCCTTTTCACAGGTATTACATAGGCCCCCGTCTCATCCTTCTTCAGATACATCTTTATAGTCGTCTTTATTCCGTCTTTTGCTTCAAGTATATCCATCTCATTCTCCCAAGGCTACAGCGCCAGATTCTCTATTACCGTATTCTCCCCTTCGCTTCTCTTCTTCACAAAGTATGCTTTCATATCCGCATACTCCTCGGGTATCCCGGCTAAAATCCCGTCGATATTATTATCCGTTACTCCACCTGCACGGTCAAAAGCTTCCAGCCACTCTGCATCACCATGATGCTTTTCCAATAGCACCAGCCAGGCTTCATCGCCGGCTTCGCTGCCGGAAGTATGTTCACGTATATAAGAAGTTAGCATATCCCTGAATCCCGGATCAAGACTCTCATCATAGATAAGCCGTAAAAGACAGAGTTCGGCTTTTTCCCTTCTTCTTCCGCTTTCATATGCAGCCACATCCGAAGATCCGTAATCCTCTTCTCCGCAGGGTACCTGTCCCGAATAGCCTTCCTGATCTTCACTCATTAACAGGCGTTTCAGCCAGCTGTCCCATTTATCGTACCATGAGAGGGTCCCCGCTTCCTTCAGTTCCAGCAGATATCCGGCATCATTTCTCGGTGCCACTGCCGCCAGCAGATGCGCCAGGCTTTCCGACTCACTGTCATTAAGTCTTATCTCTTTAAGCGCCGTGCAGCCTTCAAATACGCCTTTTCCCAATACAGCCCTGGGCAGCTTAACGCTTACAAGATCCGTGCACTTCGCAAAAGCCCAGTCATCGATCAGTTCGACAGCCGCATCTATCTCATATTCATACAGCCTTCTTTTTCCCAGGAAGGCCTTTCTTTCTATCACTTTTTCATTTCTCATTCTTCAATTCTTCGGCATCAAGTACCGCTTTCATGCTCCAGGCCGGTACATCAAGACGCCGCTCATCCTCTCCGACAAAGGCAAAGATCACATCATAATCGGGCCGTTTCTCAGGATATATCCCGTAGCCGTCAGTAAAATATATCAGGCCTTTCAGCCTTTCAAACTCGCCCCTTTCCCTTAACTCTTCCACATATCTGAACACGGGCCTGAAGTCCGTTGCGCCGAAGCCCTGTATGCTGAAATTTCTGATATATTTTTTCAGCTCTTCGATATCAGTTACCTTCTTATCGCTCTGCACCTGAGCATCGCACTGTATCAGATGTATATTGACTTTGGAAAAATAGCTTTCCTCACAGGACAGTATCTGATAGCTTTTAAGCAGGAAACCTTCAATAAGTTCTTTACTGCAGGAGGCCGATGTATCCAGGGCTATGACGAAATCTTTTATCCTCTTCTCTTCCCTGTATTCCAGCGGTTCTATCAAAGGCATATTATCATAGAGTTTCAGTCCGTAGGTGTAATAGACATAATCAAACTCTTCTTCATTAAGAGCAGTCTGCTCCCCCATTACCATGAAGCGTCTGAGCAATGCTTCATAATCAAATTTCTCTTTGAGAGCGCTGTCCAGGTTTTCCTTCAACGCATCTCCGACGTTCCTGCCTTCAGAGAAAGCCTTCAGCTCGGCTCTTATCCTCTCGGATATCTTCTGCCAGTCCTCTTCATCCAGCTCGTAGCTTTCCTGAGGCCCCCATAGTCTGTGATCATCTCTTGCAAAACTTCTTTTGTAATCCTCAAGAGTAAGACGGTTCACCTTATTATTTTTAAGATGCTTATATATCTTATCCGGCGTCAGTCCGCCTGCATCTTCCTTAAGCACCTTCAGCTTTTTCTTAAGCTGTTCATCCTCCCTGAGAGCAAAGGCTTCGATATCAAGCTCAAGTATTACCGCCTCGGTCACTGCATCAGCTGCGATATCCCAGAGTTCCCTATCAAGTTCATCTGCAGCATAAGCATGCAGCAATACATTGTGAAAGAGCGAATGCAAAAGGATCCTTATGGGTCTTCTCTCATCGTCTTTATAAGCCTTCAGTATAAATAAAGGATCATATACAAAACTGTCGGGGCTGTTCATCACACAGCCGCAACCCTCTCTTACCTTGCGGCTGATCTCCGCCATCGCCCGTGACATGAACCTGAGCCGCATCATTATATCATCCCCGGAGAGCTTCAGTATCTGCTCTGCAAGAACTTCGGCTTTTTTTGTTTCCGTATCCATCAATCCGAAACATCCACATCCGGCACTATCTGGAAATGATAATCCGGATACAATGCTTTAACCTCAGACGCTATTATACCAAGGGCTTCCTTTACATCAGTCTTGAAGGTGATGACTACATCAAAACGGATATTTTTCTCTTTAAGGTCTGCATAGAAACCATGCATCTGCAGCGCCCAGTCATGTGAAGTTACTTTTTCCCGTATGCGGCTTCGCATTTCTGCTATCTCTGCATTTGAAGTATTGTAAGAATACACGCCCACTCCGGTCAGGATCACTCCGGTTTCCTTATATACTTTTACCTGTACCTTTCTGGTCAGGCGGTCTATCTGATCAGCAGTCATGATGTCGTCCAGTTCCAGATGAACGGAAGCATAGTTTTTATTCGGGCCGTAATTATGCAGAAACAGATCGTAAGCCCCTCTTACTCCCTCTTCTTCCTTTAAGAGAGCCTTGATCTTCGATGACAATTCCGCATCACCCCGCTGTCCGAGTATATCATTCAGGGTATCCAGCATCATCTCGATGCCGGCTTTCACGATCACAACGGAAATGAACACGCCTACAAAGGCTTCCAGGGAGATATCAGTCAGCAGATATATGATCGCAGATGCCAGTACCGAAGCCGAAAGTATCGCATCAAAGGAAGCATCCGAGCCTGAAGCCACAAGGGCACCGGAATTAACTTTTTCTCCTGTATTCTTCACATATCTTCCGAGTATCAGTTTAACAACTATGGCAACAGCGATGATGATCAGTGATACTGCGCTGTAATCCGGGATCTCCGGGGATATTATCTTCTTAACGGATTCCACGCAGGAGGTAATACCTGCATAGATAACGATAGCCGCTACTATCATGGAACTTAGATACTCTATCCTTCCGTAGCCCATGGGATGCTTCTTATCCGGAGTCTTGGCCCCCAGCTTCGCTCCGACAATGGTGATCACTGACGAGAGCGCATCCGAAAGATTATTCACGGCATCCAGCATTACGGCTATGGAATTGGATATGATGCCCACAGCCGCCTTAAAGGCTGCCAGCAGCACATTGGTCACGATGCCTATCACACTGGTCCGTACTATTACCTTCTCGCGATTCACCGCTATCTCGCTTATGTCAGCATTGATCTCTGCCATATTTTCTCACCTCTTTCAATAATTATCACTGATAAACTATACCATTTTTAACCGGGCTTCGCAAGAAAAAAAGCCCCCGCAGTAATGCGGGGGCTTGTACCTATCATTGGATCGATGATCAGGTGTGATTACTCAGTAACTGTAACCTTGATAGTAATCTTCTTGCCGTTTACCTTACCGGTAAGTTTAACAGGCTTCTTGTATGCCTTTCTGGCTACGATTACGCCGTTACCGTTCATGTATACGTTTGCAGCCTTGCTGCTCTTGAATACTACCTGCTGGCCCTGAGCGTAGTTAACGAATGCAAGCTTAGCATAACCCTTCTTGACGTTACCCTTCGCGCCTTCGTTCTGGTCAAGCTTGATGGTGATCTCATAGGTATCAGCCTTGTTGCCCTTGCCTTCTTTCTTAACTATAAGCTCTTTGCCTGCGTTAACGTCTAAGCCGTTTACGGAAGCGGTCTTGCCCTTTGCAAGCTCAAGCTTCAGATCCTGTACTATTACGTTACCGCTTACAAGGAGGTTACCCTTCTTATCGAAACCGTTAACGCTTACAACACCTGCTGTTGCGCCTGCCGTGAACTTCTTACCCTTAACGGTAACACCTGTTCCGTTATCGTTGAGGATTGTCCAGCTCTTAAGCTTCTTAACTGTGAATGACTTCTTGGTGTTCTTGTTGATGTAGCCAAGGAATGCTTCGGGAGCATCGCTGGTTACGGTAACCTTGGTCTTGTAGGTCTTACCATTTACATAAGCTGTAAGAGTAACTTTACCCTTAACATGACCTGTTACATAAGCTACACGCTTAGCTGAATCATAAGATACAGAAGCCTTAGCGGGATCGCTTGATACGAATACTACGTTAAGTGAGGTGCTCATCATGCCGTCGATTCCTACATCGATGGTGTCGCCACCTGCTACAGATGCCTTCTTAGGCATTATAGGCTTAACAACGTTAACGCTGAGAACCTTATCACCGTTTGTAAATACAACCTTACCAACCTTCTTAGCAGAGATCTTACCCTTCTTGCTGATGGTTACGATCTTCTTATCCTTCTTGTCAGCTGTTGTGAAGCCCTTAAGAGCATCATTTGTGAAGGACTGCTTAACAACCATGTCGATGGTCTGGAACTGAGCATCGGGATCGATATCCATGAATGTTGTGAAAGCTTCGAAGCCTTCTGCATCCTTCTGATTCTCAGCTACAACCTCAGGATCAACTGTCTCTTCCTGATCAGCCTCGTTCTCAGATGTTGTCTTGTTCTCTGAAGGAGTTGTCGGCTTGTTCTGAGACTGTGAATCACTCGGTGTCGGTGTTGCTGTCGGCTCAGTCGGTGTCGGTGTTCCTGTCGGCTCAGTCGGTGTCGGTGTCGGTGTTCCTGTCGGCTCTTCTGCAGGCTCAACAACC
The DNA here is from genome assembly GCA_016281335.1 of Lachnospiraceae bacterium. Lineage (GTDB taxonomy): Bacteria > Bacillota > Clostridia > Lachnospirales > Lachnospiraceae > NK4A136. Next base: position 4,706 of record JAEEIK010000092.1, read on the forward strand.
TTTACTGTCACTGTAGCAGCCTTAACTGTTTTCCAGTTTGCAGCCACATCAGCATCTGCTTCGTTCTTGGATACGACAGTAAATGTATAAGCCTCTTTACCATTCTTTAAACCTTTGATCTCAATGTCTTCCTCAGTATAAACTGCGCCATTGCCTGATACCATCTCTTTCTCAGATGTAAACTGAGCAACTGTAGCATCACCGGTTACCACAACCTTAAACTGGATGCCATCTGCGCTGATGGAATCATCTGCTTTAGCAAGGTTAACACTGAGGCTCCATACCTCGTTAGCGCTTATCTGTACTGTTTCACCAGCAAGATCTGCGTCGCTGTAATCAGCGCCGTTTTTGCTGACGATTGTCAGGTCTGCTTCATCAGCACTGATAGTAGCTTCGCCAGCATCTTCAACAACGATCTCGTCTTCAAATGCGAAAACGGGAGCGGTGGGCAGACTTCCGACAGTAGTTACTACTGCAAGAAAGAATGCCATCAATCTCTTCTTCATTATCTTTCTCCTCTCTTCTCAAGAATATTTTTGCAGGTTACGTTCGTCTTTCGGAACGGAGCTGGATTTCTCTTAATGCTCAACTGTTCGCCTAATAACTCTTTGCGAGCAATCCGGCAAGCCATCCCGGCAGCCGCTCTCCTGTGCATCTGCACGGGACACGGTATTTGCCGCTATCCGTCGGACTTACTGCGCCTGCAGTGGCCTTGGTACTTTCGTTGCTCACCACACTTATCTTCAGGTTCCTTCCCACCCTGCCTAATCCGGCAGGCGAGGGGCCTCCGCCCTCTGTTTATGCGGTTACACACACAAAAAGACACCTTGACCCACATTGGTATCGGAAAAACTATACCATAATAGTTTTTTCATTGCAATAGTTATTTCGAAATTTGTGAAACTTTTTTCGGGGTCGCTGTAAAAATGTTTCACAGCACCGCCATTATCATGGTAGGACGGCCTTCATCGGCGCATTTCGCTGCCAGATAACCCGGATTGCCGTAATAAGCGCTCACCCGTTTGAAATCTTTCAAGATCTCATGATCTTCATCATATATTATAGAAGAATTGTTCTTTACCATATCAAGCAGTTCCCTGCACTGCTCCCCTGTCCTGCCCTCTTCCTCTGCTCCGTCGGTCAGAGTCTCGTGAGGCAGGAACACGCAGTCCAACTTTTCACTGTTAGAGCTTATAACATCCAGCGCTGTCTTTACCTTCTCCAGCGCCCTGTCACCGTATTTCTTTACAAAGGCAATGTTCACCTGGAATACCAAAGTCTTACGAAGTTCTGCGTCATCAGCTGCGGCCTTTTCGCTTTTCTTTGCTGCGGAAGCCTTTACTTTCTTCTCCCAATATTCCCTGTTCTCCTCGCCGCTTATGGCCGCAAGGGCATTTACCCATGCTTCTTTCGAAGCCTCATCCTTAACACGTACCTCATCCGCGAAAAGCACCGCCGGTTGTTCCGCCTGGATCTTCAGGGTTTTGGCGCTCTTATCATCGGCCTCCTGGGGCAGATCTGCCTCGAAGCAGGGCAGGAATACCAGCTTTTTAACTTTTTTAACAAGATTTTCGGCATAATAATATTCAGGTATAAGGAACATGGAATTCCAGCCGTCGTAAGGCGCCTGTATATAGACCTCATCCGGCTTCCTTGCTTCCAGGTCATAATCTTCCAGAGATGTTATCTTCACATATTCGGGAAAGAGCTTGCTGTCATCATACCTGTTACGTTCCTCACCGTAATAATCCCTGATCATATAAGGAATGGGGGTCACGTACACATCACAGTCCGGATCTTCGTTTAAATTTCTCCACTCCCTCTCCATAGTGGGCCACCACTCAGCCCTGCAGGGTATGAACAATACTTCCCTGCGTTTTGAGGCAAGCGCTTTGTCAAGCTCCTCCTCTTCTGCCCTTACGGTATCATCCAGCAGCTTGACGCTTTCTTCACCCTTCCATGCCTCGCTCAGTTCGTACAGTCTCTCACAGTATTCTTCCAGTACATGTACTGCGCTCTCTGCGCCTTTCACATGTTCTTCTATATAAGTACCCAGGGATATGGCCAGATTCTGGCAGCCCTGTAAGAGATCCGCGGCCGCATCCGCATTCCCCGCTTCCACCAGCTTCTGTATATTGGAATGGGCATTGATAAGCATAGACGACATTTCGCGGCATACTTCCCTGTCACTTTTTACGCTGCGAAGCGCAGGCAATTCCGATGGCATGGTATATCTGTAAGGATTGGCTTCGGCCTTCTCGGCAAGCAGGCGTTCCTGAGCAGCATAAGCCGGATACTCATGTATGCCGCCTCCCTTATATATCTTCATATAATCACCGTACAGGCCCCTAAGCAGTTCGTCATAGCCTATGGGTGCAGGTAGATGTACATATTCAAACGGAAGATAGACAGCTTCGTCAAAAATGGATTTGGAAAAAGCATGATCGCGCTTATCGACCCAGAAGGTCATCATCGCCACGCGCTCTGCTTCCGACATGGGATATTTCTTATAGATTTTTTCGGCAAGGATCCTCAGGTCCCTTTTGGCACGGTCGTCCGGATGGATGGTCATATGATGGATGCGTGAAAGAGTCGCAAGCTTTTCCTTAACTATAGCCTCTTTGGTTCCGAGAGCTTCTATATGATTGTTGGCATCCACTATATCAATAAGCTGCTGCCTGCGTTTATCCTCTTCCTCCTCATCATTGCACAGGGCATCCAGAGGGAAGATATCTATACCCGTCACGTAGGGACAGCCGAAATTGCTTTTTAAAAATTCCGGATCGGTGCAGATGGCCTTTGAGTTGGCCACGCTGGTGATCATGAATTCAAAGCTGGGCGCCGTATGTATATTGATAAGGATATAGGATTCCGGCAGCTCAGCCTCCGCATATTTGCTGAACTCATCCAGATCATCACGGAGCATGCATATATCCAGGTCATCATCCCAGGGAATATAACCCTCATGCCTTACGGCTCCCAGAAGGGTTCCGCAATGGATATACCATTTGATCCCGTGTCGTTTACAGACTTTATCGATCTCGCTCAGCGTCCTTAACTGGGCAGCCCAATAACGCTTCATCATGGATGAGATGAAAAAACCGTTCTTCACCTCATCCATAAAGAATTTGCCGTCTATATTTTTAAGTTCTTCCGCAAGATCGTATTCTTTCAAAACAGTTTATTTCCCCTTCACTTCTTCAAAGAGTTTTACTACTTCCTTTGAAGGCTCCTTGGTAAGCAGGCTCACAACCACGATAAAGATCAGGCTGACGGGGAAGCCTATTGCAAGTGAGTAAAGGCCCGTAGCCTTGCCAAGCGTTACTCCGCTCACAAAAGGAATGTAATCCCAGAGTATGACAGTTACCGCGCCGCTTACAAGTCCTGCGATGGCGCCGCTTAAATTGGTCCTCTTCCAGAACAGTGACATGAGTACCAGCGGTCCGAAGGCTGCGCCTAAGCCTGCCCAGGCATCAGACACAAGGCCCATTACCGAAGAGTTGGGATCGAGCGCTATCACATATGCAACAACGGCGATCACGATTATGGCTATACGGCTTAAACGGAGCACATTCTTATCATCCGCATCTTTCTTGATGACACCCTTATAGATATCTTCCGCTATAGCAGATGCGCTGACTAAGAGCTGTGAATCCGCAGTTGACATGATGGCTGCAAGTATGCCGCAGAGGAAGATGCCGGCGATGATAGGCACATGTATATCGCTGATGAACACACGCTTGATCATCTCGATGAACACACGCTCCTCACCTGCTGCCATTATCTCGTCATAGTTCATAAAAGCTCTGCCGATCACACCGATCACACAGGCAAATACCAGTGAGAGTGTTACCCAGCTGATAGCCACTACTTTTGACTTGCTCATTTCTTTTTCATCCTTTACCGCCATGAAACGTACAAGGATGTGAGGCATGCCGAAATAACCGAGTCCCCAGGCTAAGCCGGAGATAATGTCAGTAGCCTTCTTACCTGCAAAGAGATTGATGAAGTCCCCGGTCTCTCCCTCGGGTATGCCGTTGGCGATAAGACCTGCGGTAACAGTAAGCCCGTCTTTTCCCATAATGGCAAGCGCCACGATAGGCACTGCCAGCAGACCGATTATCATCAGTGTGCCCTGGATAAAGTCCGTGGTACATACTGCCAGGAACCCTCCGAGGAAAGTATAAGCAAGGATAACTATCGCGCCTATGGTAAGGGCTGCGGTATAATCCAGGTCAAAGACCGAACTGAAAAGCTTGCCGCCTGAAGCAAATGCGGAAGCAGTATATACTATAAAGAAGAAAGCGATGATCACCGAAGATATGGTCATCAGTATCTTTTTCTTATCATCATATCTGTTCTCGAAGAACATCGGGATCGTAACAGAGTTTCCTGCTTTCTCCGTATACTTTCTTAAAGGAGAAGCAACTACCAGCCAGTTGACGATCGTACCTATCAGCAGACCCAGCGCTATCCAGCCGTCTCCGGATATACCCGTAAGGAATATCGCTCCCGGCAGTCCCATAAGCAGCCAGCCGCTCATATCCGAAGCCTGCGCCGACAACGCTGCCACAAAACCGCCGAGCTTCCTGCCTCCCAGGAAATAATCTTCGGAGTTAACGTTCTTTTTGCTGTATACGGCGCCTATACCTATCATCAGCAGCATATACAGTACGAAAGCCACTATTACCCATATTGTTTCACCCATCTGTAAAACCTCCCTCATACACAGTTTTGTTATTGCAAAAACAACGGGCTTATTATACTATATAAACCGACATTTATCAACAAAAGGGAGCTATTTATGTGGACTGCAGATAACTGGAAAGATTACGAACTGCTTGATACCTGTTCCGGCGAAAAGCTGGAGCGCTGGGGCGACTATATCCTTGTCCGTCCGGATCCTCAGGTCATATGGGACACTGACCATACCCATCCCGGCTGGAAAAAGAAAAACGCCCATTACCACCGCAGTTCCAAAGGCGGCGGAGAATGGCAGTTCATAGACCTTCCGAAAGAATGGACTATTGATTACAAACTGCCCGCAGTCGACGAACCGCTGACATTTCACTTAAAGCCCTTCGCCTTTAAGCATACAGGCATCTTTCCCGAGCAGGCAGTGAACTGGGACTGGTTTTCCGAAAAGATCAAAAATGCAGGCCGTCCCGTAAAAGTCCTCAATCTTTTTGCCTACACCGGAGGCGCCACCATAGCTGCTGCCGCTGCCGGCGCAAATGTCACCCATGTGGATGCAGCAAAAGGCATGGTAGGCTGGGCCAAGGAAAACGCCGCCTCTTCACATATACCTTCTACCTCGGTAAGGTGGCTTATAGATGATTGCGTTAAATTCGTTGAACGCGAATTAAGACGCGGAAACAGATATGATGCGATCATTATGGATCCCCCTTCCTACGGGCGCGGCCCGAAGGGTGAGACCTGGAAGATAGAAGAGAACGTTTATCCGCTTATAGTAAAAGCGGCTAAGCTTCTTTCAGCAGAGCCGCTCTTCTTCCTTATCAATTCTTACACTACGGGATTGCAGCCCGCAGTTCTTTCATATATGCTGAACACAGCCATTGCCCTGGAACGGGGAGGCAGGGTTGAGAGTTCCGAGATCGGCATAGGAGTTTCCGGCACCGGACTGATACTCCCCTGCGGAGCCTGCGGACGCTGGACGCCCTGAATCATTTCCTGACCTTTTCATACAGGCCGCGCCGTTTCTTTGTCTGTCTCTCGCTTTCTATACTCTTATAATACCTTGCGATCTGGAATGCCATTCCGCCGAAAAAGAATATCGCAAGCTTATAGTTATACTCTATCTGTTTAAGAAATTCCGTTTCCTCTATTATCCCCACCAGCATGATGCTTCCGAGAGCTGTAGTCGATGCTATGATGATATAGTCCGCAAGGATTATCGAAATGAGCCCTGCAAAGATCGCGATCAGCAAGGCTATGCCAAGGCCTATCTGCAGGCTGTCTGCCGCATCCTCAAAGACTTTTGAAAGACCGTTCAAGGTATACGGATTCTCATCCTTGTATGTCCGTGAAAGCACTTCCTTCATATCACCTTCATACTTATAACGCAGAAACCATACGCGGAGTAATGATGACTTTTCCGGAACAGCATTCAGTTTTGAAACTGCGCCGCCTATACCCAGCATGGTATCCTCATATACCCTGCGGAGCACAAAGCTCACACTCGCGAGAAGCGAAGCCAGGAATGCTGTCAGCACCAGACCGCATTTGTAGTTCTCATAAGCAACAACGCCGGCTGCTATGCCTATCATGACCGCAACCATATACATCTCATCCCTCGGAAAGGCAGAGTGCAGTATCATTCCCACAGCAAGTCCCATCCCTGCGCAAAGCGCCGGATAAAATCGTCTGAAGGTTCCCTCTCCGAACAATATGAGCGCAAGCCCTACCACAGCCGTTAATATAGTCTTGAGCAAAGGAAAATAATTTTGTACGAATTCTATGATCCCTGCCATCAGAGTACCTCCATCAGTCCTTTTAATCCATCACGCGCATACACTTCTTTATAATGCGCCACTTCGTCAGCTATTATGGAATCTATCACTTTCATTCCCAGCAGCTCTACCGGTGCCTTGTCATCCGTCATCACGAGACCGCCGCCTTCATATATATCCAGCCCGTCAGCCACATACTGCATCATCTTTATCAGATCATCCTGTCCTTCTTTGACAAGCTCTGCCGTCATGCGTTCCTTCATGCCTCCCTTTACGGATGCAAAGAGTTCCCGGTTGGTAGAGCCTTTTACATCTATGGTCATCACTTCATTAAATACGGAAGAAATGGTATCGGAAAGATACTCGGTGATATTGCCTTTCATATCACTTTTCATGTTCATGTTCACTACCATCACCCCGTCATCTTTCAGATGATCCTTAACCAGCGTAAAGAATTCTACCGAAGACATCTGGAAAGGGATTGTGATATCCTGATAAGCATCGACCATTATCACATCATATTTCTTTTTGTCACCGTACAGATAGGCCCTGCCGTCATAGGATACCACCGGCACTTCTTCCGACAGTTCAAAGTATGTTCTTGCCAGATCCGTTATCTTATCGTCTATCTCCACGCCGGTAAATTCCGTATTGTCAAAATAGCGCCTGCACTGGGTCGCAAAGGTTCCGGTCCCCATGCCCAGCACCAGCACATCCAGCTTGTCCTTATCATGAACTCCCGCCATAAAAGGCGCAGCCATGGCATAATCATAATACATGCCTGTCAGCCCTTTCTCTTTACGATATACCGACTGCACGCCGAAGAGCACATTGGTGGAGAGTATCGTGCTGTTCTTCGTATCATATACCTGCAGATAGTTATATACCGATTCGCCCTCATAAGTCAGGTCCTTCTGCCAGAAAGCAAAACTCGCATCATGTCCGAAGATACAGCAGAGTACGAAGAGCACTGCGCTTACCGGCATTTTAACGCTCTTTATCTTTCCGCTCAGAAAATATATGGCGCCAAGCAGCAGCAATATGCCGGCAAAGATCAGAAAACTGATGGCGGTGCCAACAGCCGGTATGCTGATAAAGGTCGGCACAAAGGTTCCTATTATGGAGCCTATGGTATTAAAGGCATTCAGATTACCCACGGTCTTGCCGCTGTCATCCAGGGAATCCACAGTATACTTGACCAGCGAGGGTGTCACGGTTCCGAGCAGAAACAGTGGGAACACGAAGACTATCATACATGAAGCAAAGGCCGCCATCACCAGGAAGTTGCTGTTCACGGTAAAGACCATGAGACCGGCGATGCCTATGATCACATATTTTCCGAGAACCGGGATGGCCGCTATCCATACCGCCGCAAGCAAAATGCGAGCGTACAGCTTATCGGGATCCGGATTTTTATCCGCGCTCCTTCCGCCGTAGATATTACCGAGAGCCATTGCTATCATTATCGTACCTATTATGATGGTCCACACGATCTGTGATGATGAGAAGTACGGAGCCATCAGTCTGCTGGCTCCCAGCTCTACCGCCATCACGCTCATGCCCGCAAAGAACTCCGTAAGATACAGATATATCTTATTCTTTAATATTCTTCTTTCTTTCATTTCCCAACAGGCAGTTATCTGCCCTCTCCTCTTCCGTCTGCTTTTCTGACAGCAGACCAAAGAACAGTATAATAAAAAAATTCCTCCGGGGCAAGCCCCGAAGGAATTTAATTAAGTCTTTTCTTTTATGATCACTCTACGATCTCGGAAACTCTTCCTGAACCTACGGTGTGACCACCCTCGCGGATAGCGAAGGTAAGACCCTGCTCCATAGCGATGGGATGGATCAGCTCGATGCTCATCTCTACGTTATCGCCGGGCATACACATCTCAGTACCCTGAGGCAGGTTGCAAACACCTGTAACGTCTGTTGTTCTGAAATAGAACTGAGGACGATAGTTGTTGAAGAAAGGTGTATGACGACCACCCTCGTCCTTGGTCAGTACGTATACCTGAGCCTTGAACTTCTTGTGGCACTTAACTGAGCCGGGCTTTGCAAGAACCTGTCCTCTTTCGATATCGGTTCTGTTGATACCACGAAGCAGAGCTCCGATGTTATCACCTGCCTGAGCCTCGTCAAGCAGTTTGTGGAACATCTCGATACCGGTAACGACTGTGTTCTGGGTCTCTTCCTTAACACCGATGATCTCAACAGGCTCGTTGAGCTTCAGTGTACCTCTCTCTACACGGCCTGTAGCAACAGTACCACGTCCGGAGATGGTGAACACGTCCTCGACAGGCATAAGGAAAGGCTTGTCGGTATCACGCTGAGGATCAGGGATGTAAGAATCAACTGTATCCATGAGCTCCATGATCTTGTCGCCCCACTCACTCTTAGGATCTTCAAGAGCCTTGAGAGCTGAACCCTTAACGATAGGGCAATCGTTGAACTCGTACTCAG
>JAEEIK010000093.1 GCA_016281335.1 Lachnospiraceae bacterium
AGTTTCTCGAATTTGAAGGTCCTGTATCTTAAGTTATTGCCCTTTTCGATCTCGCTCATCTTTGAGTTCATGAGCTTCTCTCCGGCTTCGGGCCCTTCCTTAACGGTCTTAAGCTTTGCCTGCTCCTTAACGGAGGCCATATACAGCTCTTTTTCCGCTGAAGCGATCAGCTTCTCCTTACCGTAATCATCATTCGGATCCAGCTTGTCACGGAATTTCTGTTCCTTATCCTCTGCTGCCTTCAGATGCGCATTTTCCTCAAGCTTATCCAAAGCCTGCTGTGTCTCGCTCTTTTTAACCGGTTCCATGGAGGTCAGGATATCCGCTGCCGTCTGTTTCAGAGCGCTTGTGGTAGCTAAGGTATTGGCACGGGTGATGCCGGCGGTCTCTTCATCGATTATCTCAAACTCTGCCTTCAGCTGATCAAGGCTCTTGTTCATGTTGTTGATCTTCTGAAGCGCTTTGTCCAGAAGGTACTCATCGCCCATCTTTCCTTCTTCAACATCCACCTTGAAGAGCTCGGAGATACCGGAGATATTATCCTCATATTCCCTCTGTTCCAGGATCTTATATCTGGTACGCAGCAGCTTGTCCACACGTTCAAGAGCTATCAGCTTATCATGTGTAGCATCATTCTTTACACCGTCCTTAGCCTTGTGCTCACGGTATATATTTATGTCATTGAGCACTTTGTTCACGGATTTGATATAAGCTCTCTTAGCCTCTTCGTTGCTTGCATATTCCTTATCCATGCTGTTCTTCATGTTTTTTAAGGAATCTATCACGTTCCAGTATTCCCTGGAGCTGCGGTTCACACGGGTAGTGGGCTCATTTAACATTTCGATGCAGGTATCGAGATAATCCTTTTCGGTCTTCACCATATCCTTTGTAAACTCGGTATTCTCAGCAAGGGGCTGCACAAGAACGGCCTTCTTATTGTTCTTAAGATCCACAAGCTTACATACGTCCGCATCCGCAACCTTCATTCCGTAAAGAAGGTGTCTGAAACGGTTCATCTCCTTAAGAGCATTTTTGTCCATGCTGACTTCCTGAACCATCTCACCCAGTATCTCACCGCCGAGATTGCTGTGATGCACCGTATCCATCGTGTCAAACATACGACGGAAAGTGTCCTTATTATCGTTATATATCTTCTGGGCTTCCCTGGCATTAGCCACCAGCCTGTTATAACTGTCCATATCCAGCAGATCCCTGTCCAGCTTGAGATCATCTATGGTATCACTCAGATCTATGAATTTTACGGACTTTCCGTCCACTATCTTCTCTTCAAAGCCGTTGGTCATGAGTATGGTATTCTGTATCATGTCATAGCCGTTGCGATTGAACCATCCGCTGAGTTCCAGCGTATCCATGTTCATGATATTGTCCTTATTCTTATCGTACTCTTCTTCCACAGCCTGCAGTGCGCTCATCACACGTTCAAACTCGGGAACACTCATGTGGGTCCTGATATATTTCATGCCCTCTTCGCCTTCAAATGAACGTTTTACCAGATTATAGGGAGTCCCTACATATTCCGAGGTCCTGAAGCCGTTTGAACGCATTATGCTGTTATAGGCTGAAGTATCCGTAAACTCTTCCCAGTCCAGTCCCTTATCAGAGATCGAAAGGAACTTTTCCTGCATTTCCTTTATCTCCTGATTGGTAAGTGTGCGGGAATAATGGTTCCAGAAGCTGTCCTCCAGCATCTCATCGGATATCAGATCCGCAGTATCCTCTATGGACAGGGACTGTATCTTGCTGATGATATTAAGGCACTCTTCCTGTCTGGCTGCATCATGATCTTTTATTGCACTTAGTATTCCGGTACCTTCAAGTCTTCCGAAATGAATTTCCAGATCCGCCGTGTCGGCGCCGTTTCTGACTTTTTCTATAAACTCTTTATTTCGGGGATCATGCAACAGACTAAGGATGGGCGACAGCAGATCATTCCTGGCGCTTATTATATTATTCCTTCGTGTCTGTATCTCCTCATCCCCGTCCATTCCCCATTCTTCGGGAATCATAACCGCGCTGTTTGTTACTTCATCGAGATTATTCTTTATTGCATGTTCCAGATATTTTCTGATAACCGCAGTATCTTTTATATAATCCTCCCTGTTTTTTCTTTCCCTTATTTCCTCAACTATCTTATTCTGCTTATCTCTTTCACTTTTAAGTATATCCAGCTTGTACTTCTCGTCTTCATCGGCAAACCAGCCCTCTTCCTCCGCTCTTCTGATATTCTGTGAAAGAAAAGAAGCCAGGGTATCATGCTGTCCCTCTATCTTAGTGTTATATCTGATACGGGTCGCGCTTGTATCAATTCCCTGTTTTACGGAGCAGTCGTAGAGCACATCCAGTACACGTTCGTCCTCAAGCAGATCAAAACCGTTTTCCGCCAGCATCATCCTGAATCCGGTCTTCGCTCTTGCGTTACTTATCGCTGTTTTTTTCCAGCTCAGTATATCTCTTCCCCTGCTGTTTTCTCTCAACTGATTGATTTCAATATTATCAACATAAGCTAACAGCTCACTGCGCTCCTTATCCGTAGGCGCAGGAGTATTCATCAGATGTTCAAAATAGTCTTTTTCAGGGTTATTGACCTTCTGATTATGGCAGCCCAGCCAGTACATGGCAGCGATGATATTATCATCCCCCTCTTTCGTCCAGCCGTTTGCCACCATAGCATCATAAAAAGCATCCCTGCTCAGCTCCTTACGCACGGGAGGTTCGATCCCTTTTGCTTTCATTATCGGGACCATGGCATCATAAAACTTTTCATCCGTATCAAGACTGTCAAGATTTTCAGGCGCCGGCAGCTCATTATCACGTATTATAGTCCTCAATTCCCCCATAGGAACCTCAAAAGGCACTTTGTCAGGTCCCCAGTAGTTTTCATGATAGTTATTATTAGGATTTTCCCAAGGTCTTGCCATCTCTTTATCCTCCTGAAAAATGATATTTATCTGTTATGCGCTTATGATACAGCCCGGTACGTAGCAAAAGTGAAGCATAAGTGAAATACAATTAAAACAAAAAGGGGACGTGAATGTATCACATCCCCTTCTGCATCCTTTTTCTATTATCTTCTGGTTCTTACTTCCAGCAGCTTGGCCTTCAGTTCGTTCTCCATGCGCAGCATCTCTTCCTCAGCCTGCTTGCGCTTCTCGCGGCCCTCTTCCTGTATCTTCATCACCTCATCAAAGGTACTTATCAGACTCTGGTTGGTCTTGTTCAGCGTCTCTATATCAACGATACCGCGCTGGGATTCTTTCTCGGTCTCTATGGTTGCTATCTTCAGGGCTTCCGCATTGGCCTGCAGCAGCTGGTTGGTCATATCGGTGACCGCATGCTGTGCCTTTGCAGCCTCGGTGGCATTCTGTATCCCGAGAGCTATGACCATCTGGCTCTTCCACAGAGGTATAGTATTGACCACAGTCGAACGTATCTTGTCAACCATCTGTATGTCATTGGCCTGGATCATCCTTATCTGGGGAGCTGTCTGCATCGCGATAGTCCTGGTCAGTTCCAGATCCACGATCTTCTTGGAAAATCTCTCGCACATTTCCTGATAATCCCTTGCAGCCTGTGCATCCTCGGGAAGCTGTGATTCCTGGGCTTTCTTCTGCAGAGCGGGAAGCGTTACGTTCTCCGCTTCCTGCAGCTTCTTCTTGCCGGCCAGTATGTACATGGAGAGTTCCTTATAGTAAGTAAGGTTCATCTCATACATCTTATCCAGCATAGCCGAATCCTTCATGAGCTTTGTCTCATGCCCTTCGAGTACATCAACTATCTTATTGATGTTTACTTCGGCTTTGTCATATTTAGCCTTCATCATGCCTATCTTGTTGACAGGTTTCTTGAACAGGCCCATGAATCCCTTCTCTTCTTCATTAAAGCCCTTCAGCTCGGATACCACGCCGCTGAGCAGACCGCCGATCTCACCCATATCCTTGGTACGCACGTTATCCAGCGCCTTGTCCGAGAAATCAGCCATCTTCTGCTGTGTAGCCGCACCGTAGGTCATAACGGTATTTGAATCCGTGATATCTATCTGAGCGGCAAAATCATCCACCATCTTCTTCTCTTCAGCGGTCAGCTGCTGCTCCTCCATTGCTGCTTTGGCAGGCATGGTCAGTGTAGGAGCCGGTGTTGCATTGATTTCCTCTTTCGAAAGCGCTGATGCTGCAGTCCCGAAGGGATCCAGTGTAAGAGTAGGCGCTGCAGGTGCCTCGCCGATTGCATTTGTCAGTTCATTTCCTTCCATGATAGTCTCCTTCCCCCCTTTATAGCGGTAATGTTGTATTTGAGCCGAAGCTGTGACCGGTCAGGCCCTCCTGCTCCAGCAGTGTCTTCATCACGGACGCATCCGTGGATATATCCATACTCGTTACTTCAAACATGGAATCGAAAAGCTTGTCGAAAGCCGCATTCATCGTATCTATCGTATCTTCGATCTCTCTCTTCGACTGTTCAATATTTTCGCTGCTTTTACCCTGCTTGTCAAGGTCTGCATAGGCTTTCAGAAGTTTTACCGTAGTAGGCAGATAATAGTTCATTAGCCTGCGTAAGTCACTGGTAAGCGAAGGTTCCTCCTTTGCCCTGCCAATGATCATGGATACGGAGTGTTCCATACGCTCTATCTTCTCGGAGATAACCTCTCCCGGTATCTCATCATTGCAGCGGTGTATCTCTTCAACAAACTGTTCGCCCTGCTGTATCACTTCCCTCTGGGCCGGTGTATACTGGGCATACTCCGCATTGATCCTTGCATCTTCCTCTTCCCGTCTCTGCTTTATCTCAAGGGAAGCCTGCTTGGTCTCGAGATACTGCTGGTATGTTGCATGGCTGGTGATCAGGGTCTGTTCCTCGCTGTCAAAATGTCCCTGTCTGAACCAGCCCTTTGATATCATCTTCTTCAGCTTCTTTTTAAGCTTCTCCGGCTTCATATTAAGCATCGAAGCCATATCCTCAATGCTTCCGTAGGTTTTGTCACCCAGAAGCCTCAGTATCTTATCAAACAAAGTGGCCTCGTTGGCCTTGCTGACACTTACTCCTCCGACAGACCCGTTAAAGAGGGCCAGCAGGCCGAAGATTATCGCCATAAAGATCATATCCGCCTCTTCCAGCGATATCGCCAGTCCTATCAGCGAGAATATGCTGAAAATACCGAAGAGTGAGAAGCCGAATACTATACCCAGTATGGAAAGCACTTTTGTCGCAGTAGGCCTGCGGTACAAAGGATTATACTGATGCACCTGTATATTCTGCATCGATCCCTGAGGCACGGTATTCCTTCTTGCTTCGTTGGTATTGCGGATATACTGATAAGTCCTTGTAGACTGGTAAGCATTTGATCCGGTGACACTGTTACGGTATCCGGGGATGTTCCTGTCCTTCATTCCGTCAGTAATGCCGGAGGCATTGATAGTCCTGCCGACATTGTCAAAGACTCTGGATGTCAGCTCATTTATCTGGGAACTCAGGTTCCGGTAATCTCCGGTCATAATGGCATCCTGAACGGTGCGGCTCACATCCTCACCGATCTGCTTCCATTCTTCCCTAACTTGTTTCATATCACCTTCTGCCATAATCTAAAATTATATCTTAAATTCACACTCTTTGCAAGATGATCAGAACCTGAAATAAATAAACTGCGCTACGTCAAAATCCCTGCCGTAGACTCCGAAAAGGAATACGGTAAATAGCAGCCCGGCGAAGCCTAACCACCTGAATGGAAGCAGGCTGTTCCTGAGCTTCTCATATACAGCGATCTTTCTCTCATGAAGGATATCCACAAGGGCTACTGTCAAAAGCGCCACCAGCGCTATCACTAACTGCGATCTGTCCTGACCCCAGCCCCAGCCGTTAAAATGCGGAGTCCTTATGCCCTGCACTATCATACCGAAAGCCTGTTTAAGGTCCCCGGCCCTGAAGAACAGCCAGGCAAAGACTACGAGACAGAAAGTTATTCCCATACTGAATAACTTAGACAAAACTCCCTGCTGCTGCTCCTTCTTCCTTCTGCCTTCGATCATTTCTCCGGCACATCTGTACAGCGCATGGAGCAGTCCCCATACCACGAAATGCCAGGCCGCGCCGTGCCACAGGCCGCTGAGAGCAAACACTATCAGTATATTCAGATACTTTCTTGCTTTTCCCTTCCTGCTTCCGCCTAAAGGGATATACAGGTAATCGGTGAACCAGCTTGTGAGGGAAACATGCCATCTTCGCCAGAAATCCTTTATCGACGTGGCGAGATAGGGCTGTCTGAAATTCTGCATCAGCTCTATACCGAATATCCTGGCACAGCCTCTTGCTATGGCTGTATATCCGCCGAAATCCATATATATCTGAAAGGCAAAGAGTACAGTGGCTACGGCCATTTCCAGACCTCCGTAGCCGTATTCCTTCCAGTGATCAAATACATAGTCAACAGTAATCGACAAACGGTCTGCAATTACCATTTTCTGGAAAAGTCCCCAGAGTATCAGCATTACACCGTCCCTGATACGCTCCGGATCAAAGTTCCTTTTCCTGCCTATATCCTTTATCTGAGGCAGCAGATTTACGGATCTCTCTATGGGTCCTGCCACCAGCTGGGGAAAGAAAGAAACATAGAGCGCGTAATGAAAGACATTTCTCTCGGCTTTCAAACGCTGCCTGTACACATCGATCACATACCCCATGGTCTGGAAGGTATAAAAGGAGATGCCTACCGGAAGAATGATATTCAGTCTGGCAGATACGCTCCCGCCTGCAAGAGAAAATACCCCGTCAGCGGTATCCAGCAGAAAATCCGTATATTTAAAAAACAGAAGAGGCAGGATATCAAGGATGATGATCGTTATCAGATACTTTTTCCTCTGCTTATCCCCTTTCTGCTTTTCCATAAGTATGGCACCGGCATAACTGATCATGGTCGACAGTAACATAATCAGTCCGTAGACAGGTTCGGCACACATATAAAACGTGTAGCTGCCGATCAGCAGCCACACGTATCTTAAGCGCAGCGGGATAACAAAGTATCCCGCCACCATTATTATCATAAAGACTAAAAATTGTACCGAATTGAAACTCAACTGTTCTTAAGAGCCATATACAGAGATGTACCGGCATTGAAGATCAGTACTACGCCTATAACCTGTATCAGCACTCTTGAAAGTACACCTGTTAACACCAGTACACCGGCTACAATAGCTATAACAGCCAGAGCAAGAGGCACATACATTGCGGGCGCACCCATGTTAAGTGCACGGATCAGGTTGATGATGCCGTGGATTATAATGATCGCGCCGAACACCAGATGCAGCCATCCGAGTATCACATAAGGTTTCGTAAAGAAGATGAAACCTGCGATAAGAGCTCCGATATATCCCACAAGTGATGAGATATTAGCCATGTTGAAATTCTTGCCCATTACTGCGGTTGCCACACCGACAACACCTGCTATCAGCAGCACTATACCGGCTACCTTTACCAGTGTTTCCATGGTTCCCCAGGGATTCAGCAGGATGATGATACCAAGTACAAAAAGGATCATATCCGTCAGCATTGAAGTGTTCTTTAACTTTTCCATTTCAGCCCTCCTTGATCAACTTTTCTTTTTCTTGTTTATTTAAGACATGCTTGATATGCCATTCTCTTTTCTGTGCCATACGTTTAGCTTCACGCATATCATCATGCTCAAAACATTCGCTGTATACCAGCTTCACCGGTCTTTTGCTCCGGGTGGCCTTGGCTCCGGCCTTCCCTTCATTATGCTCTTTTACGCGTCTTTCAAGATCTGTGGTATACCCGGTATATAGGCTTCCGTCGTAACACCTCAGCATATATACATATGCCTTCATCATCCCGCAAACATTATGCCGTCGAAGAGTTCGTCTATATCCACACCGTTAACGGACTGGGGATAATCATCGGTATCGACATATAACCTGACAAAGCTGCCGTCTTCGGTTTTCAGATCCACCCAGGTCTCTCCGTCGGTAGCATAGAAGGACAGCTTAGAGCCTGCCTTCAGCTGCATCGTATAAATATACTCATCACTCTCGATAAACTCATCCCTGGCTTCTGCTTCCATATCCTGCTTTAAGGTGATGGTCCAGGGTTCCTCCCAGGTCTTTATCAGATAGTAGTCATTGACGGGTCTGGGAGAACCGGCATAGTTTATCGCATAATCATTCTGTATCGTATAAGTTGAAAGCAGGTCACCTCTGCTGGTCATCTGCAGATTGTCGGGATTGAAGAGGCCTTCATTAAAGCTTGCGAATATCGTGTCGATCTGCTCAGGCTCATCGCTGTTCAGATCAAATACCGCGGTATCCCTGTAATCATTCTCATGAACAGTCTCACGGTACAGAAAATCTCTTCCGTCCTTACGGGCCAGATAGAATACACTCTCCCAGCCGTAATCGTCGAACTCAAACTCGCTTCCGTCAAGATATATATGAGTCCTGAACTCATCCTCAGTCTTTTCTTCTATCCAGAAGGATACTTCACGTCCGTCCGCAAGGGTGAATACATCTTTCTGTGTGGTATGTCCGAGATCAAGGAAATAATCCTCAGGGAGCTGCTTATACTCATCCTTTATCAGTCCCGGTATCTCGTCATATCCTATGGTCACGATAGTGCTTCCTGCAGCATAAGCTGCTATCTCATAAGGTGAGAAGTAGAAAGTAAGTCCCTTAGTATCAAGTCCGAAAGTGAACATATCATCAGCTGCCATGTCATTAAGGGTATCGCCAAGGTCGGCAAAGAGCATTTCCTCCAGATCCGGATTTTCATCCAGGGCCTTTTTCTCTATGAGTTCAAGCATCTCATCCTTTTTGTAAGTATCTATGATATCCCATAAGCTGAGTTTCTTTCCGCTGGCGGTATCATAAACCATGGCAGAATAATAACTGTTGGGATGAACACCTCCCGCAAAACTGCCCCACAGCTGGCTTAAGGAAACGACCTTTGTATCCGCGCGGTTTATCGTGGTCTCGCAGTTAAGGAAATAATAATAACTCCAGTCATCTTCAAAGCCGTTATCTTCGGGAGCATACTCCGTATATTCGTCCTTTGCGTTCTCTACGGAATCCTTCATATTGCTGTTCAGCTCATCCAGCGTATACTTCATGGCATAATAATCGTCGCAGTCCAGGACCAGCTCATCGTAACTGCCCTCAAACCAGAGTTTATATTCTATGTCGGGATCATATACGCTCTTGCGGTGGGTATCAAGCTTTAAAGGAATGAATTCCGGCTTATCCGCTTCGGGTTCAACGAGTACTCCCGGATTTCCCGGATCCTCCTCAGGAGTCGGGGTCGGAGTCGCTTCCTCCTCTATTCTCTTATCACGAACCCTGGTCTCGCTTACTTCCACTACTTCTTCTTTTTCGCCGCAGGCTGCCAGCATAGTAAGTAAAAGTATTGCAGGGATCAAAGCTTTTTTCATTTTTTGTCGTTCTCCTTTTTGCTCTCTTTGGTCTCGGTCTTTTTAGTCTCAGTCTCTTTCTTCTCTACGGTATCATTTTCCAATTTTACAGTTTCTGCCTTTACAAACTTCTTCCTTATGGAAGCTATCACTCTTTTGGTCAGGTGCTTGCCGAATATCTTATGAGCTATAAACCTGACTATCAGAAGAACTACAACTATCTTGATAAGATCCAGAACAATATAAGGCAGGTCTATCACCAGGTTCACGAAGAAATTTTTGAT
>JAEEIK010000094.1 GCA_016281335.1 Lachnospiraceae bacterium
GAAGCCGTCTCTGTCTTCAGGAAGCTCTTTCTCACCTTCCTGCAAAGAATCCAGTAGCTTGTCGAGATCATACTTCTCTATGTCGGGGATTTCATAAGGATCATCTTCGGTTTTATTCTCTTCAGTCTTATTCTCTTCTTTTTTCTCTTCCGGTTTTTCTTCTTCCGTCTTATAGATTACAGGTCCGCTCTCAAAAGGATTGATAAACTCATCCTCTTCGTATGCATGGGGCAGAAAATCATCGCCAGGTCCCTCATTCCCGGCTTCATCTACGGGAAACAGCTCGGGAGCTGCTTCGACGTAAATATTCCTGACACTTTTCTCACCGTTTTCAAAGGATAAGTTTGCATCCTTATCCATCATGGCGCGTAGAATAACCGGTCTGATAAAGCTTCTTATTGTTTCGTTATCGGCATCGGCATACAGCGGATCCTTCTTCAGTTCGCTTTCCACTTCATCCCAGATGTTTACAGCTTCACCGTCAGCTGTCTTCTTGTAGGTAAATTTATGAAGCGCGCTGTCGGAATCAAATACCGGCGTATCTCGTAAGTCGGTACCAAAGAGATCATTACAGATATTTTTTGCATCCTGTCTTTCTTCTATACTTATTTTTTTAAGATCAAGCTTCTGTGAAGTCATGAAGCCAAGATCCTCAAACAGAGCGGCGCCGCCCAGCTTTATCATTCCCATGCCGTTCTCAATGGAATTCTTCCATGAATCACCGAGATCTGCTTCAAAACGCTGTTCTGCCGCAGTCATTTTAGGCACATAGTCAGGCACACCGGGATCTTCCATTACCGGATCTAAAGGCCTGTTCAGCTTATAGTAGGTATTATCTGTCTGTCTGAGACGTCTTTCCTCTTCATTTGAACGGGCCGTTGCTTTGTTTTTAAGAGCCGTGGCATTCAGCTTTTTCGGAAGATATGCCTTCTCTGTCTTCACAATACCGTCAGTCATCAGCGGTCTGTAATTCTGTTCGGGTCTCGTATCCTCTGTACCTGCATAACGTGATACGCCGATGCCTTCTTTGTGAATAGCGAGTCCCCCTTCAGGAAGGCCGCCGCCTGCAAGTATCGGTCCCGGCTGTCCCTGCACTGTTCCGTCAGGCTTCATGCGCACATAGTCACTGGGCACGCCGAATATGGTCCTGCCGTCTTTGGAAAGCTGTATATCCTTCATCCATGTCAGCTGTATTCCGAATACTCCGGGATTGCCGAGTATTTCCGAAGCAACCTTTGCAAGGGAACCCGTATAGGTATGATCCGGATCGGGATGCCTGCCTGCGGAATCCTTGAATTTGATAGTATCCCCGTCTATCCCTACTATGGTAAGATAATGCTTTCCCGCAAGAAGTCCCACGGGAGACTTATCTTCCTTCAGTGCGTGCTTTATCGTAGTCTTTAACTGCGCTACAGCCTTCTGTTCAAACTGCTCGCGTGAGATGCCGTTCTTTTCCTGTTCCGGACCGTACTGGTTTATCTCCAGTTCGCTGAGCATGGTTCCCGGCATAAAACTTAAGATGCCGTCAGCTCTCTCCAGGGCATTGTTGATGGTATCCCTGTTATATGCATCATCAACCAGATGCTTTGCATTCCCGGCCTCCTGCTGTTTAAGTTCTGGCCTGTAGGCTCTGATCTCTTCCTGTGTAAGATTTATTCCCCTGCTTGCTGCCAGGTTTGCAAGGAAGACAGACCAGCAGCCTGATCCGCTGCTCTGCTTTGCAATCTGATGGATACCCGTCAGTTCTATTGCTTCGTCACCGTCAGGACGGGGCTGCGAGTTTACCAAAGGAAGGGTATAAGGCGCTTCACCTTCAGCCTGTCTTTGCAGCTTCTTATCCGTAGCCGCAATGTGCTGCCTGATCAGATACTGCTGCTCATAGCTGAGCTTATCCTTGTTCTCCTGCAGATATTGGTTCAGAGCATTCTTATCTCCGGTATTCCTTACCCATTTGGGCAGAGTCCATGCTCCTTTCTCATGATCATCCGTATCACTCGAGTACTCATAAAGTTCCGGATTGTCATGGAGCAGCTGATCATACTCAGCATCCAGCTGTTCATCGGACATTTCCTGATAATGCGCCATTATCTCCAGCTCATCGGGAAACGGCGGAAGCTCAGCATTATCCCCCGGATTCCAGCTTCTGAGTATCCTGGCGTGATCGGCAAGGCGGGCATCCCGATAGCTCTTAGCGCTTATACCGTTTTTGATATTGTTCTTTTCCTTTGGCATTATGGCACCTCACTCTTTCTTATTTTTTTCCACCCGGAAGATGATTCTGCGGCAGTTTATTATCTTCTTTCACTTCCGCATCGCCCTTCTTGTTGTTAACGCTCTTTCTGCCCTTAGGCTCATTCTTATTTGCATTATTTTCTTTATTCGCATCCTTTTCAGCCTTTATCATATCATCAAGTTTGATGACCGAACGTCTGCGTTCCCGTCCGGGCGCCTGCGGTGCAATGATCTCCTCGTTATTGATGATCTGCTGAGGCTGCTGCACGGGCTGAGGCTGCGGTGCAGGCTGCGGCCTTACCACATTACCGTTCTTATCGATGATCTCGAATACGTCCTCAGTCCTGAAGAGATGCGTCCACTGCTTCCAGTTCTCTGGATCATCCTTCCTGTTCTGCTTAAGGTCTATGTTTGCGCCCCTTAAATTAAGCAGATTGTCTCTTAAGAAGTTTGACCTTGCCTTCTTATCGGCCGCATTATGTGCTGGATCTCCGAACAGCTCGGGCAGTCTTTCGTTCTCACGTCCCTCATCCAGCTGTTTGAGTCTCTCTTCCACATACTTCTTCGGAAGCTTTCCGTCCTTGTACTGTTCGGAAAGTGTGCGCATCCTGCTGACTCTTAAGTTTTCACGCTGTTTTTCAAGACGTTCCTTTTCTTTCTGTAACTGCATTTCCTCTCTTGATAAGGGAGCCATTTCATCTCGCCGCCCTATACGCTCATTCAGCTTGCGTATCTTATCGTTAAGCTCCTTCATTCCGTCAGTGAAGGCCTTTTCTTCTTTCTTAACGTTCTTGACGATCTGATCTTCCAGCTTATCCATGAGCTTTTCGGAATTGTTCTTAAGCTCCAGATAGTTCTTCTTTGTTGTCTCTAACTGTTTCTTCTGCTCATCGGTCAGTTCCGGCAGCACCATATTCGGATTACTCTTTCTCAGAGTCTCGTAACGTTCTGCCATATTTAACAGCTCGTCCTCAAGGTTCTTAAGCTGCGGTGTCTCATGATACTGGGGCTGTGACTGCTTTAATACCAGCATCTCCATCAGTGCCTGCTGACGGGCCTGTACCAGCTGGAACGGATCATATACAGTGAGATTAAAGGAATCACCGTTTATGCCCGGATCTTTAGTCGTAGGCTCCTTATCATATTCCGCCTTCATCTTTTTCTGAGCTTTATCCGCATCCTTAAGTATCTTTTCCAGTCGTCCCTGCTGCGCTGTCAGAAATGCTGCTTCTTCTCCCGGTGCCATGATACCGGTCTTTGCTTTCAGATAGTTACCGAAATTGAAGGGTTCTCTGAAGCTTCCGTCCGCATTCCAGGGCACCTTCACCATCATCAGATCCGGATCGAATTCATTCTCGGGTACCATCATCACTGCCTTAAGAGCATCGTTGTTGTCCTTCCCTCTGAATCCTTCTTTGAGCTTAAGCACATTGCTCATCTGCGAGAGGCCGAACTGGGATGCGTAACCCCGGATATTTTGAGTGAACAGATATTTATTCCGGGATTTGCGTTCGGGATCATACTCCTCGGGTTCTGCCTCCAGGAGTCCTCCCACTCCCCGGGTATACTTGCCCATCAGATTCACATTCTTGCTCTTTATCACACCGTTATAGTATCCGTTTGCGGCATATGCGGTCATCTCACCGATGCTGAGTCCCCTGGTCGCAGCCTTCAGGGTAGTTGCTTCCTCTATTGCCGTGGTCTTCAGCTTTTGTATCATATCATCGGGATGAGCCGCAAACTCATCTATTGAAATATTGTTGGCTTTCAGCAGGTTTCCGAACTGCCATACCGCATTGAGCTGGGAAGCGCTCACCCTGTCACGGGCATAACGCCAGGGTATTCCGTCCTCTCTGACATTATCCAGATTATCCATATAATCTTTCTTGGAGAAGGTCAGCTTCGCCATTTCCATGAGTTCATCCGTCTCTTTCTGTACAGTTTTCATATTGCTCACGGCATCGGCGAGTTTTTTACGGTTCTCTGCTACAGACATATCGGCCTTAAGCGCTTCGCTGACAGCCTGCTGCGCATCCGCCATTTTATGGAAGGAGTATATCTTTCTCGCTTCCTCTGCAGCAGCATTAGGTTTAAACAGCTGCAGCTCTTCCATCTTCTTCATGATCTGAGCTACATTCGCAACATACCTGGGATCCAGCTTAGGATTGGTTTTAGCTGTGCGGCGCACATCCTCAGCACGTTCTTCTTTCGTGACCACTATGCCGTTTCTTGTCTCATACAGATCCTGAAAGAAGCGGTTCTCTTCTTTTTCACTTCCCTTTTTATGGTCAAGATCCATAGTGGAGTTATAACGCTTCATATCAGCATACTGAAGATTCAGGGCTGCCTCCTTAACTTCCGGCCTGGCAATGGTCATCAGTTCGTTTGCTTCATAGAGCACATTCCTGAATTCATCAAGCTCTTGCTGTGTTCCTCCTCCGCTCATCTTGGACCAGTTGCCGCCTGCCTGATTCAGTATCTCCTGTACTCTGCCTGCCTCGGGATGATCTACCTGGCTTTCAAGATTAAGCTTATCCTGCAGGCTGTCATCCGGCATGGTACTGAAATCATAGGACTTGATCGGCTTATATGCATTGTCCATATCGATGAGCCTGTCGCGTTCTTCATTCGGAAGGCTCGCTACCAGGGCTGCGAAGAAATGACTTCTTTCATCTTCCGTCAGTATTTTAAGTTCGTTAGCCGTAGGCACCTTATTTTTGAATTTACCAAACAGCGCCGCAGCTTCCCTTGTTCCCAGCGTATCGCTTAACACATTCAGCAGATTGTCCGCAGATAAGGATGCCTTTATCTCTCCGTACATATTCCTGAATCTGTGCTCGGCATCATTCTCATTGATCGTTGCAGCATGATAAGCCTCAGGTTCCGAACGATCGAGCTTCGCAGTTTTCATTGCGTCGGTTGTTGCGAAAGCGTTCTGCCTTTCATTGAAACGCTGGGTGAGTCTCTGAGTGAGTGCCTCCGGAATGAGTACGTTCAGTTTTGCATCCCTTCTGTTGTTCTCATCAAGGATCTCCTGCTGCTGACGGGCATCTTCCTGCTCGGCCTGCTGTATTCTCTGCCGGCTTTCCTGCTGCAGCCTGTTATATCTTGCTACCGGATCTTCATTCTTATCAAGCTCAAGAAGCCCGTTAAGCTTTGCTTCATCATGTTCATACGGTCTCGTGGTAAGTTCTTTCACCTCTTTAGTATGCTGAATATGTCCTGCATGGGTATTCTCTGCATTCTTATCCTGCAGGCCGTATGCGGGCAGCTTCGCACTGTCCGTATCCTTGAGGGCAAGAATCTCGGCGAGACGTTTTTTTGCATAATCCGTGGTAATGTTACCTGCTTTGGCCTCATCTATCAGCCAGCTCCTCATGGTGCTTACATGGGCGCGTTTCTGCTGTAACACCTGATTTACCTGTTCGTTGTTGTTCGCTGCGGCTGCAGTCTTACGCATCGTCTCCAGCTGGTTATAGCTGTTTACGAACTGTTCCTCATGCGCTTTAAGTGCAGTCTCCAATTCCGTGATATGCTGCGCTGTCTGCCTCTCAGCAATAGCAGTCTCATTCTTTCTTTCCTCTATTGCATGCTTCTGCTCGGCCGTAAGCTTGCTTTCGGCAGCCTTCAACTGTGTCTTGAACTGCTTTGCATTCTCTTCGAAGGTCTTTCTCTGTTCCTCACTGAGTTCCGGCATAGCATACTCCGGATGCGCAGCGCGTATGGAATCATAATACTGCGCTGTATTGTTTATCTCTTCTTCCAGCAGCTCGAAGCCCGGCTTTCCTCTGTCCGCAGCGCGCTTGATCAGCAGCATTGAAAGAGCAGCCTGTCTGTTTGCCATGAAGGCCACGGGATCGAATTTCTCTCCGCCGGTCTTTACGGCATCCGCAAGTATCTCTTCCGCCCTTAAGCTAAGAGCGCTGTATCCGTTATAGTCAGGATCAAGGCCTGCGATATAATCCGCAGCAGTTATCTTCGCAACAGGTCTTCCGTCTGCGCCGAGAGGTTTATTCGTCAGCATTCTGGCCCTGTTGTTTTCAAGATCAGCCATATCAACGATGGACAGCAGCTGCTGCACCTCATTTTTACGCTGCTTATCCCTGAAGGGATTATTGTTCACATGATGCGTTATCTGGTTCATACGCAGCTGGTCACGGACCTTATAATTCCTGAAGTTCATTTTCCTGCGCTCCGGATCCTCATCCATGAACGCAAGAGCTTCCTCGATACGTGTGATGGTCAGCTGTAATCCCGCCACCTTGCTCTGTATATCTGCTGTTTCAAAGCTGTCTTCCTTACTGAACTCTCCGAGCAGTTCACCGGCGCTCTTGCCGCGGTATCTGGTCTCCGGCTCACAGCGTTCAATGTTCTTCGCCGTCATGCGCTCGATCGCGGCATTGGGATCATCCTTGAACTCCTGTATGCTGATGTTTGCCCATTTCAGCGCGGAATATAACATATGCACCGAATTGACCTTACTGTTGTTATAGAAGTCTTTTCCATATTCAAGCGGCACATTAGCCTCTCGCACGGAATCGATATTTCCTGCAACACTGTATTTTGAAAAGTGGTTTCCGTCATTCAGGAATTCAAAAACCTTATCCATATCGGCCCTGGCTTTTTCATAATTACGCTTGGCCGCGATTATGGCCTGAGGGTCTCCGTTGTTGACGGCATTTATAAGTTCTTCTTTTGTTCTGCATACTACGTCAAAACCCCTGGACTGCGCGGTACCGCCGGGGAAATCGTCACTCGCCTGCAGCCCCATGTCTTCCATCATGTTAAGCATGGTCACAAAACTGTTAAGATTAGCTTCCGACAGGTTGAGCTTAAGCTGCATCATCTTATCATAACCATCTTCCAGAACAGGAGAAACTCCGTATGCAACAAAGTCATCACCGTTGGCCATCAGGTCATTGACTACCTTCTTAAGATCTTCATCCTCTATCGCAGCAAAAGCTTCCTCTGCTCCCTTCGCCGCCACGGCAGTTGATACTCTTTCTTCTATACCGCGATTTAAGAAATAAGCATTTCTCACAGAGGGATCCGATGCTGTCACGAACTGATCCGCATACTCAAGCGCATCCAGATATTCCTGTTTCTCATCATCATTCAATGCATTATTATTTCCAAGCCCTTTCTTAAGCTCTTCGACTCTGTCATGGAGTATGTGGCTTACCTGTTCTTCCAGGTCGAGTTCCGTGAGGGATCTGCTTTCAAGCAGTTCTTTTTTAAGCCTCAGCATATCACCGGAATGAAGGTTTTCGCATATCTCCCCTAATAACTCATGACGATCATTAACAGGAAGGTTCTCCGTAAGTTTTGTGTTTATCTTTGACCGTATCTCTATGGGATCAGTCAGTCTGCTCATGGGTCCGGCCAGATTAGTTTCATACCACTCGGGCCACTTGCTCTTTATCCTGTTAAGCAGCTGAGTGTCGGAAAGCATAGCCGTTACCGAACAGACCATCTTATCATAACGTTTCGACGCCTGGATGCCGGCAATACCGAGTTCGGTTTTTTCATGCATCTTTTCGGGCGAAGTATCATCCTTAAGGGCAGTATATTTATTATTTGTATCTGTCATCTCGGCATAGGCAAGTTCCATGATCCGGCCTACGCTCAGCTTGAGCCGCTCATCATCATCAGGAATATTTCTGATCTTTCCGATCATGACATCATTCAGCTTTTCTGCGACTTCTCTTTCAATCCTGCGTTCTTCCCTGATGCGCCTTCTGTCGCTTCCGAAAAGATCTGCAGCGCCCTCTGCATAGAGATCCTGTGCAGCGTACTCATCTCTTCTCTTCTGACGCTCATCGGCGATCTTCTTCCTGGCTGCCTTCTTCGCTTCTTCACGCCGCTTTTCCATCTCTGTATGGACAGCCTCTACCCGCGGCTTTCCGTCTATATTTACGACTTCCAGGACCTCAGGTACGTTATTTTTGTAGTATTCCTGTATTTCTGCCCCGTGAACCGGATCCAGCGCAAGCAGATGATCACGATGAACATAGAGCTTACCGTTTTCTTCAGCGAAATGGTTCTGGACAAGATACTGCCTTAAAGCTTCAGCCTGCTGCTGTTTAGCCTGGGCTTCCTGCTGCTTTCTTGCGTTCTCCTGCTCTTCCTTATGCAGATCGACTTTTCGTTTGATCTCAAAATCTATGGATGCGGTATGCGCGCTTCTCATATGACGGATCTGATCCTGCATTGCCGTGAAGCTGTCTAATACACGCTGCTCCTTATCCGAAAGTTTCCTGCCGCTTCCGTTATCTATCTTACTTATGGAACGGCCTACCTGCTCCACCAGTCCCTTTGAATCCTTTACAAGCCTGTCAAAAGCAGCATTCCGCTGGGCAGCATTAGCCGGATCCAGATATGCCGTATTCCTGTAGAAATCATTTACCTTCGCGAGATAGTTGTTCATATCCGTCAGGGTCTTGCCGTGTACCGGATCGGAGCTTAAGCCTTCTTTGCTTAAGCGTCCCTGCATCGTAAGCAGATTTCCTATACGCTCGACATTTAAGAATGAACGTTCTATATCCGTCTGAGGTCCGCTAACCGTGGGGGTATCGGGATTCGCTGAATTCTTGCGTGTCTGATACCTCTGATACTCAGCCCTTGCCTCCTCCAGCTCCTGAGGCGATAAGAATTCTTCGGGTGACGGCTTCCTGTCACTCAGCCTCTTTATCCTGTCACGCATCTCATCACGTTCATTCGGTCCGCCGCTATCCGCGCCTGCCGCTCTGTAGAACAGATCTCCGTATCCGTCCATATACTCCAGCATTTTCTGTCTGTCTGCAGCATTTGTTATGGGCGTTTCCTCAAGCTTCTTTATCACCTCGTCCAGTGTCTTGATCTCGCGCAGCATTTCTTCCGCCCATTTTTCGCCATTAAGCTTCCTGTATTTATCGACCGTATTCTTCTTATCCGCGCGATTGACATAGAGAAGGCTTAAGGTATTGATATCCTCTATCGGCCAGCCGTTTGCGAGCATAGCTCTCTTTCCCTGCATATCCTGCCAGTCTTCGTATGTACCTCTCGGGAAATATTGAGATGCTTCAAACGCTGAATTATTAAAATACTTGGGATGTTCGCTGTCATCCTCCATCTTCTCACAGTATTGTGCTTCGGGAGTCCCCGGTATCTTACTCTTTAAGGCAAGATCGTCTACTCTGCGAAGCTGTTTTTCCAGCTCATCCATTTCGGAAAGCATCATGGTCCTCAGCAGTCTGTCCTGAGTCTTAGTAAGCGTGCCTTCCTTTCTCATGCGGTCATGCTCTGACATTACCAGGGTAGATCTTCTGGCAGCAAACATAGCCTGAGGCAGTCTGAAGGAAGGATTCCCGGAAGGGTATCCCATACATGCCAGCAGCATGTCATTGCTGTACTCGGGTGCCCCGGCATCAATATTATCCAGACCCGGAGCGGACAGGCCCGCAAGCTGTCCGAGTGTGTTCATATACAGGTTATTACCGAATTCCATATCGAGCCAGGTGAAGCCGTCTTCCGCCGTTCTCAGATGATCGGTATGAAGCCTTATATATTCTGCATATACGGGATTGGTCTTTTCCCACTTATCAGCGATCTCATTAAGTTTATTCTTTGTTGCTGTAAAGAATTCCTTAACTGCGGCAAGATTTTTCTTACCCTCCGCATTAAGACTTCCGTCTTCCTGAGTACCTCTGAGGAAATTATGCTGTACGGTTTTTTCCTTAGCGTACATGGTCGACCAGAACTTCATGAACTCAATACCGCCAATGGGTGAATCATACCCGGCGATATCATAATAGAGATTTTCATAAAGCCCTGTTGATTCGGTGCCATGGCGCTGATCTTTCATCGCTTCTTTTGCCGTTTCATTCGGTATCAGATTCTTATAATCGACAGAGGGATCGAAGGACGTAATAGCCACGAATGAACAGGTCATTTTGAACAATGCGGCATAATATTTTGCTCCCTCATTATCCGGGAATGGCGCCCGGATATAATTACGCTCGGTACCCAGATCAGACATAGTCACTTTTGCATCAAGAGCAATGGGCTTATCCTCGACCTGATTGCCGTTCTTATCCATCATATAAGGTACAAAGCTTACTTTCTTTGAAGGATCCGCCATGGCGGTCATTATCGCTGCTTTGATAATGGTATCAAGCTCCTTTGCATCAGCATTCTGGGCTATGGCAGGATAGCCGTTAGCCGCAAGATACTCCAAGGGCTTCTTTCCGTCTATGCGGAAACGGTCCGTTAACTTCTCACCCTTTCTTATGCAGTAATCATACTGTTTTCCAGATCTGCTCCTGCCGGTCAGATGGCCCAGCACACGGTCATAGGTCTTAAGTGTCTCCTTTTTCTGTGCATCGGTAAGCGCATTAAGATCAGGCCATGTCTGGGGCACAGCCGTAAGTATTCCGCGCTGGTCTTTGGTCTGACGAGGCATCTGTATGTAACTCATATCGAATATGGGACTTGTATCAACTATTCCTATCGCATCCCGGTGGTATACAGCTTCCTGGATTGCTTCATTTGCGCGGTTTTCCTTAAGCTTGGCATCGAGTATATCCAGATAAGGCTTTTTAAAGGGTGAATTTGCCTTTCCTTCAAGATAGGCTATCAGCTCCTCATCCTTAGGTATGTCCTTATCGGGAAGCGCCTGCTTTGGATCCAGCAGGAAACCTGCCATAGCTATCGTATCTATGGTTGCTCCCGGCTGTAAGGCTCCCGGTATTACCATGCGCGCATCCAGTTCCTGCAGACAGTGCCTTGCCAGCGCTCTCTGCTGCAGGCTGTATATTTTATCGGAAGTGACGACCATAGCAAGCATCTTCATTCCCTGCAGTATATCCTGGGGATCCCTGAGTCTGGCATTTTCAACCATGCCTCCGAACTCATCAAGATAAGCCTCCCTTAAACGGTTGCGTCTGTTTATTTCACCGCTGGGATCAAACTGGGTGAACATTTCCGTATTCTGTATATAATCCTGGGCGAAAACGGTCTTAAGGAAGAGTTTTGATCCGCCCCTGGCCAGCTTCTCTATATCCTCCGGGCCGTTAAAATCTATTCCCTCGTAATCGGAGAGTTTGATCTTCTGCAGCGCGCTCTTATGGATCGAAGCATAGTAACGGACATTTGCTTCAGCCGTGGCCTCATCAACATCCGGTCCGAAAGGATGCTGTTCCAGATCGCTCATATACGCATCCGCAAGCTGTCTCCTTGCTTCCATGGGCAGACGGTTAAGCTCCAGCACATCATCAAAGTTATTGAAAGTCAGAGTGTGCTCAGTCTTAACGGTCTTTACCGCTCCCTTTTCATCCCTTACGGGATTGCCGTAAGCATCAAGCTCCGGCTCTGTCAGAGTATAGGTGCAGGATCCCTTGCCCAGATAGTAGGTCCTCATATCATCCATCATTCTGGCAGGAGCGTCTTTCTTCAGCATGCCCGGAGTCTTTGTGGTATTGATCTGTTCCAAACGGTCCAGGACTTCCGGGGTATCAAAATATCCCGGCGCCTGGGTACGGAGAAGCTTGGCATCCCATGCCTTCTCGCTGTTTGCCTCAGCTTCCTGCAGCGTAGGAACACTGCCTGTCTTATAAAAGTCTTCATCATGCTCAAAGAGATCCAGCAGAGCTTCCGAAAGTTCCTGTTCTTCAAGCTGCGCCTCAAAGGCATTCCGGTTCTGTACATATTCGGCGGAGTATTCGCCGGTGTTAAAGAATACCTCGGGTATGTCGCGCTCGATCTGACCTGCTTTTTCATAAAAAGCTGTCAGCTGGTCGAGATTCTTAAATGACGCAGCAGTCGGCGTATGGCTCATCGCCTTTTTCATCTCTGCCTTAAGGGTATAGAGCTGTCCCTTGTCAGGCTGGCCCGCATTTGCAGCTGTCTCATTGTAAAGCCCCGTGCCATGAGCATGGATATTATTAAGGGCATCCAGCCTGTCTCCCGCGCTCATTATGACGTGGGACTCTACATGACGGCAGATATCATCCATGGTGTTATAAGCCTTTTCAAGATCACGGTATTCCCTGCTCTCCTGAGGCTTATCTGCCATGGCATCCTTAAGCAGCTGACGCTTCACATAGAAAGATGAAATAAGATCCATATCCTCCACAGGCCAGCCCATGGTAATGGCCATTTTTCTTCCTGCCAGATCCGCGAGTATCATCTTCGATCCCGGAGTGCCGTTCACAAAATTCTTCACGGCATCGGGGGATGTAAATACTTTTGAAAGTTCCTCTTCCCTGTTAAGCTCTGCGGCGTTCAGCCTCATTTCTTTTATCTTATTTTCCAGCTGCTCTATGGATGTCAGAAGATCCATCTTGGTATTAAAGTCATTCGGATCTGCTTTCCCCTGCGCGCTGAACTTAAGCGCAGTTCTCATGCGTTCGTTCAGATCCCGGGCAGCATTTACGGCATCCATCAGGGGGAAGGGCGCACCCACTCCCGCTTCATTCGCCAGGGTGCCGAAGACAGTATCCGCTCCCTTGTTCAGATCAAGAGAATCCAGCATATCCTCAAGCAGCTCACAGTCAGCGTTTACATACAGCCTGCCTTTTTCCTGCTTCTTGATATCGGCGAGCCTGAGATTCTGTACATTCGTATACTTAAGCATCTCAGCATCGCGCTTTGCGCTCGGCAGATCCTCATCGACCGTAACCGGTTTGATATTCTGAAGCTGCTCACGTATCTTCACGGCTTTTGCAGTCTCTGCCTGAATATACTTCTCATCGCTTATGGGTTTGGTATGCTCTTCGGGATCCATCTGATAGAAGGGCTGTGCATAAGCTTCGTATATAACCTCCGCATCAGCTGCAGGGGGCGCGGGAGGAAGCAGGGCTTTTAATTCTTCCTGCTTCTCAGCCGAATAGAACAATGCCGGATCCACTGTGGCCTTCATTGCCTCATTCACCTGGGTCTTAAGTAATGCAAGCTGACCCTTGTCGGCAAGCCCCGCTGTTGCTACCGTATCGTTATACAAAGCGTTACCGTAGGAGTTGATGAACTTAAATACATCTGTTCTCTCCTGCGCATTGGTGATGGGATGTTCATCTATATGTTTGCATATCTCATTTACCGCGCGGAAAGCGCGCTCATATTTAAGTCTGTCCGTCGAACCCGGCACCTTGCTTTCTGCCGCAGTCTTTAAAAGCTCACGCTTAACATAGAAGGAAGCTATCAGATCCGCATCCCGTACGGGCCAGCCGTTAGCAAGCGCATTTTTCTTTGCGCTCAGCTCAGTAAGCAGCGTCTTTGATCCGGGACAACCGTTAATGAAACGGTCTACTTCCTTAGGATCGCTGAATATTCCTTCTACCGTTCCTCTTGTATTACCCTTAGCTATATTGCTCCGCAGCGATCTTATCTGCGTCTCCAGCAGATTCATCTTCTCAATGAGAATCTTACGGTTATTCTCTTCAGTCGCTCTTAACTCATCCGCAGGCTGAGTTCTCATGGTATTCTCTATGTTCTGTATCTCGTTGGCAGTCTTTGCCGCATCGATAAGAGGGAAATCCTTAAGTCCTTTAAATACTTCCGAAGGAGTGTGCTTAGCTCCCGCTGCAAGATCAAGCTTATCCGTCAGGGCATTAAGCAAACTAACGGCATAATTTCCCGCATTGCCGCCAAGCCCAAGCAACGCTTTCGTTCTTTCTGACTGATATCTTACAAAGGCAGCTTCCTGAGCACGTCCCTGCTTTTCAAGGCCTACAGCAAGGGCCCCGGCATCTGCTGTGAACCTGTCACTGTACCCCTTCTTTGCATATTCTTCCGGTTCCAGACCGTCTATGATAAAATCACTGCCCAGTTCCCTCACCCTGTCAAGCTGCGCATCAAGATAATCCGGCCCGAAGGATCTGAACACTCCGGGCATGAAAGCATTAAGCTGGGCGGTGCCTCTCTTTATGGCATCATAATTAGCCTCTGCCTGCTGCGTTTCAGTAAGAGGCTGTACCGAAGACATATTCTCCATATGAGGCTTTGCCTTGGGCAGTATCCTGGGAGCCTGTTCCACTATGCTTAAGCTCTTATCATATTCAAGAGCCACAAATGATAATTCTGCGCCGGCATCAGCCATAGCTTCCAGCAGCAGCGCTTCCATTGCGGTCTCTTTGTCTTTTCCTTCAAGACCCGGATATTTATCACGGACTATCTGTGATATCTTCCTTCCGTTTATCCTGTAACGGTCCATCGGATCTTCTTTCAGCATTACAGCCAGATCGGCCTGGAAAGTATAACTGCTTATCATGGGTCCCAGCAGCTGCTGGAAACAGGTATGTATGTCTTTCTTCTGCTTATCACTGAAGCCTTTGATATCCTCGGCCGAAAGATCTTTCTGCTCTGTTTCCCTTAAGCTTATGAAGTCCAGATTATAAACTCTGGCAAAATCGATCTCCGGTTTGGTGTAGGAGCCGAACATTTTTTTGACTTCAGTGTTGGCTTCACTTGCCATCCACTCATTAACGTATTTATCCACATTATTATTTAAATATTCTTCGCTGAAAGGTGAAGGTCCCTTTCCTTCCAGATAAGCCTTCATTGCGGCATAGGAAGGCGCACCCTCCTTTAAAAACCTTTTTTCATCTTCACCGTCCCTGAGTGCCAGACTGACGCTGCGCAGATAATCCCAAAGTCCCGGATCCACATCTTCGAGTTTTTTATCTTTGATACTCTTATGGATGTTTTCAAGATAAGCAAGCGCCAGAGCCTGCACATGCACCGGCTGTTTCGGATTGGTCACTATGGCGGCCAGATCCTGCAGCTGGTTGATCACCTGCAGCTGTCCCTGCATCCTTGCATACTCTGCTCTTCCGCCGAAGGCATCAAGATAAGCCGCTTCACCCTTGCGGTTCATAACGGATACGGACATGATATTTGTGATATCCTGGGTATAATCCATGACAAAATGAGCCATCAGACCAAGCTCACTCTGCTGGGTTGCCAGGGCTTTCAGATCATCAATGTTTCTCGGATCAAAGGCAGGCAGAGGTTTTGAGAGAATGTTCTTTATTGCCTTCGCATCGATATCACCGTACCAGGCCGCGCTGTCTTCCACCACCGACTGCGGCAGTCCGTTATCTTTTACCGGATGCGCTGCATATGCTCTGTAGAATTCCGTTGCAAGTGCCTTTCTCTCTTCATCGCTTCCCTTCTCAAGCTCCACAGCCTCTGCGAAGCTGAGTCCCTTCTCAGCCATAAAGTATCTGATCATGTCGCTGTATGCGCTCAGGGGCCTGGTCAGTTCACCGCTGGCAGCGGTTGCCGCTTTGCGCTCCTGCTCCAGCTCATCATAGAACCATCTGTCCTTCATTCCGTTCAAATTAAACAGTCTGTTCTCTCTCTCCTGTGCCTCCTCATCTGCAGCCTGCGGTGCCTGTGCCGGCTGCTGATGAACGTTATTAGCCGCAGCCTGCCTCTCTGCGTCAAACTGCTCTATCATCTGGCCTAAGGCGTCACTGCCCATCAGATCTTTCTCTTCCTGAGGAAGCTTCCTTTCAAGGATACGGTCAAAGGTATACATTCCCATTTCAAAACCGTCTCCGTTTTTACTGATGAATTTCCTGTCATAGCCTTCTCTGACCAGGCCTCTCATTTCGGTCAGCAGCGCCTTGCGTTCTTCCTCTGTCCTTACGACAGTAGTTTCTATCTTATTCCAGGTTTTTTCCAGCCGGTTCAGGTAGTCACGTTCACCCTCTTTAAACACAGGTTTTTCCAGGGGTTCTCCGGTGCTTCTGTTATAATATGCTTCCGAATAGATTCCCTCTCTTACTATTTTAAAGTGCGAAAGAGCATTAAGATCCTCTATAGCCCAGCCGTTACGCAGTCCCGTAACCCTCGCCTCCGTATCGGCGCGCATCCGACCGAGTCCTCTTAAACCGTGACGTGTGAGTGTCTCAACATAATTGGACATATGTTTATTGATCTCTGCAGCTTCGGGTGAATGAGGCTTAACAGTATCCATCTTTTCATATGCATCCAGCATCTTCTGTTCATGGGCCAGTATGGCCTTACGAAGTTCCAGGTCCTGTTCTAAAGTCAGGGTACCGTTATCCAGCGCGTCAAAATATTCAATATGCCGCTGTATGGCTTTATCGTTCTCAACCATGGCCCTGCTGATGGGATATTTCTCGTCGAGTATGCGTATATCTTCCCTTGTCTTATCGTTAAATGCTACGGGCACAGATGTCTTGAAATTGTATGCCAGAAATCTGGAATTCAGCCTCATATCCAGCTTATTGATCGTCCAGCCTTTGATTGCATTCTCAGCCTGATTGATCCCACCTGCATAAATAACATCCCTCAGAGCGTCATCACCGGGCTGAAGGAAGTCATCAACCTTCTGTTTGAGCTTTTTTACATAGTCGGCATATCTTTTTTTATATTCCTTCGTATCAAAACCTTCATGAAATACATAGACCTTATGGGCAGTTGAATCAAGACATGGCCTTGCCGGGCTCTCCTCACTGGTCTGATCAAAGACCTGCTTTCTTCTCACGAACGATCCGGGTTCTCCATAAAGATATTCCATATCCTCGGATACCATCTCCTCCGCTCCGACGCTCCCTCCGACAAAAGACTGCAATTCCTCCACATCCAGGCCGAGGCTTTCATCCATCCTCTTCTGGCTTTCCTTATCGAATTTGTTGTTTTCAAGTTTAAAACGCATATCCTTTTCCTCCTACCGGGAAATACTTTAAGCTTTCATCTTTATTATACTGACAGAGTGTAGCAAAAGCGAAACAAACTGCTCCGGCTAAAAAAACTTCTCGTATTCCGCCTCCGGCACCGGCTTGCTGTAGTAATAGCCCTGTATCACTTCGCAGCCAAGCTCCCGCAGTCTGTCTACCTGTGCCTTACTCTCGGCGCCTTCTGCCAGAGTCACAAAGCCCAGCTCTTTAGCCAGAGTGATTATGTGCCTGATCACCGTGATGTCTTCTTCTCTCTCATCCGCCGTAGATACCGGATCCACAAAGCTTTTATCGATCTTCAGTGTATCGATGGGCATACGGGTGAGCAGGGACAGCGACGAATAGCCGGTTCCGAAATCATCCATTGAGATCTTAAATCCCTCATCCCTTAGTTGTCTTAAGACACCGAGCATATGATCGGTATTATCATAGGTCGCGCTCTCCGTCAGTTCGAAATCAATAAGTTCATGGGGAATGTTACTCTCATCCACTATCTGCACCAGATGTTCTATCAGATCCTCTTCATAGAGACGCTCCCTGGACAGGTTCACCGATACCGGATACAGCGGCTTTCCTTCCTCTTTCCAGCGTGCCAGCGCCCGGCATACTTTTCTCAGCACCACGTCATCGATCTCACCGATGGAACCGTCCCTCTCAAAAAACGGAATGAATTTTGAAGGCGGCAGGAATTCCCGTTTCTTATAATTCCAGCGTATCAGAGCCTCCGCCCCCTTCACCTTTTCTGTCTGTATATCAAACTTCGGCTGGTAATATACCACAAACTCATCTTCCTTGATGGCAGTCTCCACATAACCCTTTATATAATTGCCCCAGGAAATATCACCATGCATCCGGTCAGTATATACCGTGACCTGAGTCCGCGCCCGGCCGGTTCCCAGGGCCTGGGCCATCTTGCCGGCGTCGGCCACACGGTTTCCCGACAGCATGGAACGCTGCATGGGTACCACACCGCAGCGGTAATAGATCCTGTAATTCTCATCCTCTTCCAGCCTGGACAGGCCTTCAAAAAAGTTCTCCAGCGTCCGGATCATCTCATCATCTGGCATGTCCTTTATGATCATTGCAAAATTGTCATTATGGCATCTGGCGCTGGCATAGACGAAATCCGCGCGGTTCATGGCATCGACCACATTGCACAGCACCTTGTTGGCCGCGATATGACCGAAGGTTTCATTGATCACACGGAACTGCTTGATATCAAAATGCGCAAAGGCATAATCCCTGATCCCTGCATTCATAGGCATTTCCAGGAAGCCCACCAGATGATTCCAGGTATAATGCCCGGTGATGAAATCCACATATGCAGCATTGTATAAGAACTTTTTGTCAAAATGCTCCACATCATCGTTGATGATATAACTGGCTCTGTCGCTGTACACCTTTGCTTCATAGAGGATGCGGATCTTTTTATAACTGGTAAATACCGAGATCAGAGAAGGCTCATCCGTGATGTTCAGATCAGTATAAACTCTGTGGGCATCATCATCCTGAGCGATCTTGGCAAAGAGCTCACTGATAAAGGCCCGGTCCGCTTTGATCTCCTCATCGAGCTCAACAGAATAGAAAAAAGCTTCCTCCAGGATGATCGAAGACAGATCGGAGGGATAAACGACCCTCTCATCTTCCGGCCTGAATTCGATCCCTATCACTTCTTTTTCCAGGGCCTTAACAAAAAAAATACCGGGAAGATCATAAGTACCAAACACCGCCTGATGCGCCGCGATCTTCTCCGGTATCACGCCCTGATAGAAGGCATCGATCTCACCCTTTGATGCTTCCTGATAATACAGTATACGTTTCGGTTTATATAGCTGATTCAGCTTGTTGATAAACATCCCCCGCCCCCCTCAATACATTTCACGCAGGATCATTTAAGAATAGTAATGTCTTTTCCAAACCATTTTTCCGAGATTTTTTTAACTGTCCCATCAGCGGTCATCTCATCAATGATCTCCTGTACTTTATCGCGCAACGCATGATCATCTTTCCTGAAACCTATTGCCAGCTCCTCTCTTGAGAAAACGGTAGGCAGAATAAGAAGACGCTCATCGCTCATGGAGCTGTAATAATATGTACTGATCGTATCTATGAAAGCAACATCTACTTTTTTCTGTTCAAGATCCTCCATGAGTTCCTTATTATCGCCATATTTCACGATCGTGATATCCGGCATCAGCGCGGAATCCCTGAGCTCATCCTCAGTCGTCGATCCCGACTGCACTCCTACTGTTTTGCCCTTTATTCCCTGCACGTCTTCTATACCGCTGTCACTCATTACCACAAATACAAGCTCGCTTCTTAAGTATGATCTTGACAGATACATTGACGCGGCGCGTTCGGGTGAAACGGACATTCCGTTCCATATACAGTCTATATTTCCTCCGTTCAGCTCATCTTCCTTTTGGTCCCATTCTATAGGCTGTGTTACAAGAGTGATCCCAAGTCTGTTGCATACTTCCTGCGCCATATCAATGT
This sequence comes from Lachnospiraceae bacterium, assembly GCA_016281335.1. Lineage (GTDB taxonomy): Bacteria > Bacillota > Clostridia > Lachnospirales > Lachnospiraceae > NK4A136. The sequence goes on from JAEEIK010000094.1 coordinate 19,413, forward strand.
CAAAACCCACGATCTCTCCCGACTCATCCCTATATCCCATCGGCGGATAATTCTCGTCAAGGCCAAGGACCAGCTGTCCGGCATCAAGGACCTTCTGAAGCGAGCGGTCTTCATTGCCTTTATTCACGCCTGAGCATCCGACGGCACAAAGCATCAATAAAACCAGAGCTATATAAACCGTTCTTCTCATACCCTCCTCCTTCTGTCATGTTTTTGGTAATACTCCTGTTTTGCCTCATACATCTTTTTATCAGCGTTTTTGCCCAGCTCCTCGATCGTCATATCGGGAAACTCACTGTGTGAGGCATATCCGGCGGAAACAGACAGCGTTTCAACGGTATCTCCCCTCCATCTGTCCGTCTCTGAATTCAGCTTTTCCTTAATCTCCGCGAGGGTCTCTTTATCTGCATGTATAAGCGCAACAAACTCATCGCCTCCGGTCCGGTATAAACGTCCATAAGGTCCAAAGACTTTCTTCATGCACGATGCAGCACCGGAAAGCAGTTCGTCTCCGGCTGTGTGTCCGAGGGTGTCATTGACCCGTTTCAAGCCGTTTACGTCAGCTGCTATATAAATAAAATCATCATCCGGGCTTGTCGATGACAGTTCCAGTATCCTGTCTTCATAAGCCCGCCTGTTGTAACAGCCTGTCAGTACATCCGTAATTGACAGCTGCTGTAAAAGAACATTGCTCTCCCGAAGACGGATTATCATATGTGTTAACACACCCACAAAACAGGAAAGGAGCAGAATGATCAGCATCGATATGATAACATTCCCTGCAGAAAACCAGCCTTTACTCGGCTTTACTTCAAGCTGCCAGGTCAGATTACGGACATTGAATATCGTTTTCACCGCATCATTTCCGAGACCGGTATCTCCATACATGAACTGTGCGTTTCCATCCGCATCTATATACGACAGTGAATAATCCACACCCATGCCATGCAGTTTATCCAGTCCGAGCACTTCTATCAGATTTTCAAAATCTATCGTAACCGTTACCAGCCCCCAAAGAGTCTGAGTATCACCATTCCGAAGCAGCACCGCAGCCCTGCCGCCCATACCGATACCGCCCTGTATCAGTTCAAAGGGGTTTGTCAGTATGGTGCTTCCTTTTTCATACGCCTCTTTTGCCTCAAGATTGCCTTCACGGCTGGTATCAAGGAAATCAAAACCGATAAGCTGCGCATTTCCTTCAAGGGGATAAACATCGGATACGACTCCGTCAGGCGCGATAGCAAAATTCTTGGGTGAAACCCCGGTCTCATCCTGTATGGAAGTATAGATATCTTCAGCCACATGATCAAACCAGGCTGTATCCCCGTTACTTTCCTTTATCAGAGTTTTCAGCGTATTCGTACGCGACATTACACAGTCGACCGTGGTAACGATATGATCAGCCTGATTCTTGGCGATATAAGCGTATCTTTCTTTATCCGCAGACAGATCATGCCGGAGAATGAAACAGTAAAGTACCACAAGCAGGAAAAAACTGATGATCGCCGTAAGAACGACTTCTTTTTTTATACTACTATTCAACATCTTGCCAAAACCCATCCTGTTATTATTGTCCACCTTAAATTATAGTATATTGGGGGACTAAAATACAAGTTTTTCCTCTATCAATTCCCGATCTGCCGGTCTCCTGTTTGAACTCAAATTATACCATATTTATCCCAAATCCTCCTCTTGACTAATCAGAACATATGTTCGATAATGTATGCATGGAAAATCTCAGAAATGTTGATGTGATCTGCCAGCATTGCGCAGACGGGACGATCATCCCGCTGCGGGTACGTCTGACAGACGAGGATGGCTTAAAACAAGCCTTCACAATAAAAGGATATAAAGATATGTCACATCAGGGCACCAGGACGATGCCCGACGGTGTTTATGTTACGGATAAAACACTGGTCTTTCAATGCAAGATCTATGTGCTCAACCGTGAGCGTATCATCATGCTCTATTATGATCCCTCGGGTACAGTATGGAAGATGACCGACTGAGCAGGGGATGATCAGGCTTCCTTTCTTTTTTAGGATTCGATATATGTATATTGTCTTGCTATCCTCTGCTCCGGTCTCAGATCAAAGGTATAGAGAACTATAAGAAATATCCACTCCAGCGGCTTCATCATAAAATATATAAGATCTGCCCTGATGGGTGTAGTGATCTTTCGCGATAAAGGATAGCCGTATTTATCATATGCCCCTCTGATCTTTTTGTGAAAGCGCGGCAGCCTCTCCTGTATCAGTTCTTCAAAGGCATTTGCAATACATAACTGGCGATTGACAACTATGGTTTCGTTTCTCCTTGTCCCCAGCCTTAAGGGCTTTACCACTTTCTTATGTCCTCCTGCAGCCACAGTGCAGAGATAATGCCCGTCATATTCCAGCGGCGGTGGCGGGATCTGTTTGGAAAAGGTCCAATCCGCAGTTTCCGTAAATGCCTTGATGGGCGCGTCCAGCCCCTGTCCCAAGAGCACAAAGACAAGCTCGATAATGGCGATCACAAAGAACAGGACAACAAAGATCAGGATCGAATACTTCGACAGGCTGTCTATTATATTGTAGATCCGGCTAAGGTTTTTATGATCTCCGTTCGATGATAACCTGTCCCTGAACAGCTCCGCCTCTTCCTTCATATGTCTGTGGATCGCTCTCGCCGACAATAGCAGGATATTGGCATGATACACATACAGAAGGCAATCCATACCATCCACATTTTTGCTGATCTGAAGCGCATATGCGATCTGTAAGATATTCATAAGTATCAGAAGGCTGATAGAGACTGCGGATATCAATGGCGGCAATCTGTCTGCTCTCACATACAGCAGAACAAAATATCCGATAAATCCTAAAAAGACTATCAAGCCGATCATCCCGTATTCCGACGAAATGCTGTAATGATACTGCATTACATTTACCTGCTCATACCAATCACCTGCTTCTTCATAGTTCAGGGTATATAAAGCCGCATAAAAAATCCCTCCGATAAAAACGGTCAGGCTTGATATAAGTTTCTCCAGCTTCGGTTTCTTCGCTATACAATTATATATGTTCCATATGGTCAAGGTTCCCGGAATTGCAAAATCTACAATTCCAAAGATAAGCCACCCCATAATATTACCTGCATACATTGACCGCATTTTATATATCTCCTTTTTCTTCAGTTATTTTAACACCACGGGCGCAAAAAGCAAAAATACCTCCTTATCGGCTTTTATAAGCTATACGTATCAGGAGACTATACGTCATTTCCAAGCAGCCTTTTCAAAATCTGTTCTCTGTTATTGATAAACATCTCCGTTACCTGGTAGCTTTCCGTTTCCTCGTAGCTGCAGGCATGTATCTCACCATCGTCAAAGCTTAATATCTCCGCATCAGGCATTCCCAAGAGTATCGGTGAATGCGTCACAATGATAAACTGCGATCCCTCCCCGGCACATCCGAAAATTTCCAGCAGCAAAGTCAGCTGTCTTTGCGGGGACAGCGCAGCTTCCGGCTCATCCAGAAGATATATGCCATTCCCCTTGAAATTGTTCTGCGCCATAGCAAGAAAACTCTCACCATGTGATTTCTCGTGAAAATGCTGCGGAACGCCGCCGGGGCCTCTGCTGTATTCATCCTCGGCAGTAGCCACATTATAGAAGCTCTCTGCGCGAAGAAAATATCCCCATCCGGGCTTGTTATATCCTCTGATAAGACGCATGGCATTATACAGTTCCGAATGAGAATCATATGTGGAAAAACTATAGTTCTTTGTTCCGCCTTCCGGATTGAAGCCATCAGCAACAGCGATTGCTTCAAGCATCGTAGATTTTCCGCTTCCGTTTTCTCCGACAAAAAAGGTAACAGGTTTATGAAAAGAAAGCGTATTTACATTTGAAACAGCCGGAATGCTCCTCAGATAACTTCCTCTGCTGATCTTATCCCAGTCTATAGTTATGCCTTTTATATACAACTCCATGCTACGTTTTTCCCTGTACATTTTATCTACTCCCCTGCCAAAATCATACTGTTCTCCTCTTATTCCCCTGCCAGTATGAACTGCGCCGTCAGAGGATATGCGGGATCATTGACGCTCGGATTGTTTCTGTTGCTGTCTGTCAGAATCTTGGTGATCCGGTAGGTTCCGGGAGACAGCGTCCCATACAGCCACTCCCAGTCGATCTGCTGCTCAGCCTTTCCCTCCGGCTGAAGTGTATATGCTATATCATTAAATCCCCAGTTTTCAATGATCGCCGGCACATCCTCCCAGTCGCTGCCATTCTGCGCCTGCAGATAATAGCCATCTCCGTAGATCAGCTCCCCGCAGTCACGCTTGTCATACTGCTCAAAGTGCACCGTAAGTCCTGTCGGGGTCACATTTGTCACACGCATCTGTACTGCTATATTGTCGTCATAAGACTCTTCTATGCTCTGGCCTACACCGCCCTCTCTCTTTCCTTCGTCAAAAACCGCCGTATCCAGTATTTCAAGAGCCTCGTCCCACATCTCATCCGTCCATGAATAACAATCGGTGTGCTGCGCCACCAGATCCGGATTATCATCCTTCATGACTATATAATCCCAATGTGCATGGTCATCATATGTGCCTACACAGGCGGCATTCCCTGCAAGCGTGATCCATTCGGTTTCAAGCCCGGTTCCGCATACTCCAAAACCGTCTATACAGAACAGCTCGATCTGACCTTCAGCCACATCCGCAGGTCTCAGGATCAGCCCGTACAAACCATACATCAGTTTATCATCGTCAACCTTAGCTGCTTCAAACGTCCAATCTGCCGGAATAGCGGCTGAAATTTCCCCATACGGACCACCTACAGCCGCTGTAGTCAGCTCCCGGTCAGTCTCTTTCGGCTCGTTTTCTGTCAAATCAACAGCCTCCGGAGCCTGAACACTCACATCGCTTATCTTCACCGGATCTGTCCCTGCCTGCCGGCTTATCAGACCATTCGCGCTTCCTCTTATTCCTGCCGTTACAAGATATAAACACAGCGCCACGATACAGACAATGATCGGGATCGCCCTTTTCTTTCCCTTCATAATAAAACATGCCTCCCCTGCCCGCTTTTACATATGATACGGATTAACTTACCACATCACAGAACAGTTTGAAATCTATCGCAACATCTCCGTAGATAAAGCGGTAATCGCCTGAGTATTCCGGTTCCTGGTGTATACGATAACGCAGTGTCAGGAATCTTCCCATTATCTTCTGTCCAGGCGCGATAGTGAAGCAGTCATCTTCATTTGCCAGCTTTATTTCCGTTCCGTCTGCCTCATCCTTAAGATATATGAGCTGCATATCCCTTACATGGCCTTCTTCAGTGATCATATCATTGTCGTCATCCATATCCGTATATTCGCCGTCTATCTTTCGCTGCAGACGATATTCGCCGCCTATGATCTTATTTTCACTTCCGCTGTTTGTCATATATACCGTGATATATTTTCCGTAACGGGTCAGCCTGTAATGTACCTCATCCGCTTCTGCCGCATAAACCTCTTCCCCCTGATCATCAAGGTGCAGCCAGAAACTGGTGGGCACGCCGCCACCGCCATCGTAATCATAAATTCCCGGATCAGCAGAGCTATCCTCACCCCCGCATCCTGCCGTGAATAAAAACACAAATATCAGAAACAAACAAAGGTAGTTTCTCTTAAACTTATATGCCACATCTTTCATCCTATTATTCCTCATACACAAACGGATCGGCACTAAAGCCGGGATCCACATCCTTCAGAAACGGTTCCGGGATGTTCAGACCCTCAATGATCTCATCATCATACTCCGCAAAGAATTCTCCATCCTTGTATGCTTCGTTCTTATCCCGGTACGCGCAGAAGAGATAACTGCTGCCGGCGTAATGATAAATCAGCACATGGTCATACATACTGATATTCGTTTCCCCGGCATCCCGCAGTTCCAACTCTGCTGCCACTTCATCGTATGTTAGGGGGACACAGGATTTCACATCTTTCAGGAAATAATCATGCAGATATCCGGCTATACCGCCATCAACGATATCCACATCAGCCACTACTCTGGCACAGGTTCCCTCTTCCAATTCCGGATAATCTGTTCCGGAAGTATATACGTCATGCAGTCTCAGATACTGACCATCTCTGCGGATATCAAAGTATTCGTCTTTGATCCTGATAATGATAAACTCGAGATCCTTTGCCTGTGAAGTGCTCATAGCATCTTCTATATCCATATTGACTTCCCGTAGCTTACCTGAGGTTTCAGGCTCTTCCACGGTCTCAGCCTCCCTTTCCGGGGTAGCTTCCGGGCGGTTCCCGCATGCTGCCAGCATACACAGCAGCAGTGACAATATGACCGCTTTCTTTCCATATCTTCCCATAGACATAAAAATACCTCCTTATCGGCTTTTATAAGCTATACGTATAAGGAGGCGAGATTTTATGGACAATTTACATAAGCATGCTTCCCGTCAAACTCCCGGTTCAATCTCACATCATCGCTGTCTGCAAAAAACCTGTAATCGGTATCCGTTGCAACGATATCATTGATTTCTGTCATCGCATTTTTGTTCACAACTTACAACATACTCTTGATTATCTGGTGGGAAATATTATCCCCTTCCCTGTGATCGCTTGCCGTCTTTGAGATTGATGTAGAATAACGGTCATCTCCGTAATACTTTACTTTATAATGCGTTCCATCTCCGCTTATTACCATTCCCATGGATTCAAGCTCACGCCTCATGGTACTGCTCATTGTTTTATAGCCCTTAAACATGTCCTTGATCCGCTTGCTCCGTTCAGCAGAATATCCTTTATATCCGTTAGCTGCAATGATATCCTCCAGGATATCCGCTCTGCGTGAGTCACCCGGCACATTTTTCTTAGCTTCTATAAGAATACTCTGGATAATATCCTTTATTTCACCGTCGTAGAGATCTTTTTCATCTCCCATATAGAGAAGCGGCAGGGAAGTAAGTCCGTTCATTTTAGCCCTGAGACCGATATTCTCCGCCTGAAGAGCTTCCGCCAGATTCCTGTATTGATCTGCCTGTTCTTCCAGCGACCTGATTTCCTCGTCAAATGAGGCGATCAGTTCATTTGCAAGGATCTTAGCTTCCTCTCCCTGCTCAAGTGCCGTCTGACGTTCCTCTTCCATACGTATACGTTCATCACGGGCCTGCTGTATCCTCTCCTGCAATACAGCCTGTCTCACTCCATTCCAGGTATACTTCTCATCAACTTTCTGGATCTTTGCATAAGAGATCACATGATTGACCACATGTTCAAGCAACAGCTGCGGTCGCTTTTCATATCTGTCATTCTTAAAAGTCTTATGCCTTTTTACAGAAGAAAGATAGTATATTCCTATAACTCCGCCGGTCTCCACCTTGGGATTACATTCTTCACTGAATAACTTGTCACATTTTTTTGAATCTGCAAGCAGGACGTGGGCCGCACCTTTCAGACGTGAAGCAAGCCAGTCAACATCTACCGCCGGTTCCCCTGATCTCTTTCTTGATACGTAGACAACCGGGAGACGATACTCTTTTTTACCTTTGAATACTCCTGATAGCCATCCGATATCATTTTCGCCAACTATGACCGGCCTACGTAATACCTCCAGGCCGTAATCATCCTTAAGATATCCCTGTTCTATCAGCATAGTGATAAAATGCGGAGTAGAAAAGCTGGAATCAGTGATCAAAGCTTCATCAGCATAGCTTCTGTCCAGCTGGATGCTGATCTTCTTCTCTCTGAAATTGACCACATAATCAGAGTCCCATATCCTGCCATCCTCCGCCTTCTTTTCATAGCGGACAGCCACTGTCTCTTCGGCTGCATACTCCATGATCTCCATCCAGAGTTCATCTGTACCGAACCTGATATTTCTCTCTCCGTTCCATTGGATGCCATGTATGATATTCTCCGGATGGATACTCCCACTGTTCCAGTCTATTACCAGCTTAATAAACTTCTCCGGTGTAAGTTCATCTGTTATCGATAATACCGTTGAAAAAAGCAGCATCAGAGTCTACCTCCCTCCGTTGTTATTTTCCTTCTCCATACATTTCACTATTCACCCGTAATGATCTCTACAACTTCCCCGATGTACATATCATGCGGTGCCTGTCCTTCATACATTGACTTTGCAATATCCTCAGGCATGTTCGTCACTGACAATTCCTGTCTGAACAGTTTGCGGCACACAAGCGTCACTTCTGCTTCTTTGAAAGAAACCGAATCCCCGGCTTTCACTGCACTTAAGCCTGAATCATTGATCTTATCCATCTCCCTGCCGGATTTGGATCCAAGCATGCCAAGGATCTGCTTATACTCCTCAGGAAAGAAGCTGATAGTAAAATATTCATTTGCATCCATATAATCATGCGTATATCTGGATGTACGAACGTATACCGTAGCAACGGGTTTGCCCCAGATTGTCCCGAGTCCGCCCCAGCTGATCGTCATAGTATTAAAATCCGCTTCTTTTCCTGCAGTCAGCAACGCCCATTTCTTGTCATACTGTGAAAAAATCTCTGTATTGAACTCCATTTTTTGTTCCTCCTTTATGCACTTCCATTTATTATGATCATGTCATATTAC